>NZ_CP099966.1:4752500-5050391 GCF_025403485.1 Chryseobacterium paludis | reverse complement strand
ATTTATGCCCCGATTAATTCTTTAGTTAGTACTGTGTTTAGAAGGAAGACAAAGGTCTAATTTTTTATTTTCAAAAAAAAATATTGCAGGTATTGATTATTTAAAAATATATTTGTATGTATAATTTGAGACCCAAAATGATACATACAAAACACTCAATACGAGTACGTTACGCCGAAACAGACCCAATGAAATATGTATACTACGGCAACTATGCAGCGTATTTCGAAATTGGCCGAGTTGAGCTATTTCGAGCCATAGGAATATCATATGATGAAATTGAAAATCAAGGAATTTGGTTACCAGTTTCTGATTATAAAATTAAGTATTTAAAACCAGCTTTGTATGATCAAAAATTAGAAATTCATACATATATAAAAAAAATACCTGGAGTAAGAATAGAATTTGATTATGAAATCTATAATGAAGAGGGTATAAAAATCACGGAAGCCTCCACTACTCTGTTTTTTTTAGATTCAAAAACCAATAAAATCATCAAATGCCCAGATTATCTTCTAAGGCTTATTGAAGAAAACTGGAAAACAGAATGATAATATGTTGCATAATTAGCCATGAGATTCTTTATTAAAATAAATAATTTCTTTCCTTTGCTAAACATTAATTTTAGATTTTAATCAAATAGATACATGAAGATTGCATTTCTAGGTCCACACGCGAGCTTTACTCAGCTTGCAACTACACAGCTTTTTCCAAACGAAGATCTTTTACCACAGGCTAATATTTTAGACTGTTTTACTGCAGTAGAAAACGGAGATGTTGATAAAGCTGTAGTTCCTTTGGAAAACTCCATAGAAGGTACAGTTTCTATGACATTGGATTATTTATATAAAACTCCGTCTATAAAAATTGAAGCTGAGGCTGTAATGCCTATAGCCCACCATTTAATGATTCATCCTGATAACAATATTGAAGATATTGAGAGGATTTATTCTCATCCACAGGCTTTAGCACAAAGTTTTCACTTTTTAGATACTCATTATAAAAACGTCCCAAGGCAAGACTTTTCTTCCACTGCGGCGGCGGCTAAATATGTTTCCGAAAATCCAGAAAATAAGATTGCGGCTGTTGCCAATCAGTTTGCGGCTAATCTTTATGGTTTAGAGATCATCAATCGAAATATCCAGGATTTCGAACAGAATCATACCCGCTTCATTGTTATTTCTAAAGAAGGACATTTTTATAAAAATGAAAACCTTGACATTCTGGGAGAAAAGTCCGGACTCTTAGTTACCCTTCCGGAAGATCATGCAGGAGGTTTACATCAGGTACTCTCTGTATTTGCATGGCGAAAAATGAACCTCAGTAAAATTGAATCAAGAACTTTAAAAACCGGACTTGGAAATTATTTTTTCTACATCAATGTAGCAGGAGAATGGCAACCAATTTTGCATGAAAATGCAATACTAGAGCTGGAATCCATACAAGCAACAGTTGACTTTTTAGGCAATTACAAGGAGTTTCTTTTGGAAAGCTAATTTCACACTTTAATAAAATCATGTAATAATGGCATTATGATGCATTAATGTCACTATTTTAAGCAAAAGCTGTCACAAAATGTGACAGCTTTTTTTTTATGTTAACAAAAAATTATTCAACTAAAAGGGATTTATTAGAATTATTTCATTATCTTTAATCCAAAAATAATTTAAGTATAAACACTCATAGTATAAATACGTAATAATATCTTAAATATAATTTATAAATTGTTAAAAATTTTTGACAAACGATAGATTAATATTATATAATATATAACACGCAGGCATAATTTTTGCTGTATAACAACAAAACTAACTAGAGTCAACCATAACAATTTAAACTTTTATAACATGAAAACTAAAATTTCCACTCTAATTCTATCTTTGATAGCAGTTCAGGCATTTTCACAGGTAGGAATCAACACAACAACACCAGCAGCTACCCTAGACGTAAACGGAGACGTGAAAGTAAGAACGGTTCCTACGACGGCAACGACAACAGGGTACAACGTATTAATGTACAATACAGCATCATCAGAAGTTGAACAAGCGAATCCTGCATTATTGGCCAGTGCTTCCAGTACTAACCCAACTCTTTATGCAGCAAAGAAGACAGCTGGGATCAGTTTATTAAGCTTAGGATTATTTCCTAGTGGATTCAGAGCAGTAAATTTCCTTAACGCTGAAAGAACACTTGGTAGTGCTGCATTATTCTCGGATACTGACAACACGTATACAATTCCATCAGATGGGGTTTATGCAATTGGGTTTACGTTCCGTTACGGTACTGGATTACAGGCTTCGATATTAGCAAACTCTCCTGGAGTAGGGATCGTAAGAACAAGAGCAGGTGTAGCTACAACAATAGATAGCCGTGCGTTCAGTGGTGCCAACTTAATTTTATTAAGCTTAACAATTTCAGAATCTAGCTTGAACTCGCTGTATTCTTTACAAACCGGAGATAAAATTTCATTCGGACTTGTTGGATCATCAGTTCTTGACGTAGGTTTATTAGGATCAAGTGTTGCTTCATTCTACATTTACAAAGTGTCTAACTAAGACTTTTATTTAATTTAATCACTATACACCTTTAATCCATCATATGCAGATATGATGGATTAATTGTTTATAACCAATCATACCAAACATTTATCTATATTTGATTAAACAAATGAAAGTATGGCAGAAAATTTCCTAATTATTATGTGTATTGTATTGGTTATAGTTATTTACAACCAACTGAATAATAAAATACGGAAACTTGAAGACAGGATTTCAGATCTGGAGAAGAATAGCAATACTGAAACAAAAACTTATACAAAAGAAGAACAAAAACTTTCTCCACAAATAGCTGCATCTTCGGAAATCCAACAGGAACCGCAATTACTTTCAAACGAAGAAAAAACTGTTCAATCCGAAGTTTTTCCAACAGATAACCAAAAAGACTGGCTTGAACCTATTTTCATTTTTTTCAAACAAAATATCTTAGCCATTATTGGAATTTTCACTCTTGTTCTCGGAATAGGTTATTTTGTAAAATATGCAATTGATAAAAACTGGATCGGCGAAATTGCAAGAGCTGGTATTGGATTTTCTATAGGTTCTGTCATCATTATTACTGGTCATTTTTTAAGAAAAAACTACACGATCTTTTCATCCATTATTCTAGGTGGTGGCATTGCGATCTTATATTTTACGACTACCATAGCATTCCGGGAGTATCATTTGTTTGCTCAAAATACAGCTTTCATAATCACATGCTGTATTACCTTACTCTCCATTATTCTTTCTTATTATTATAAAAGTGAAGTCCTTATTATTTTCTCATTATTCGGAGGGTTTTTAGCTCCATTAATGATAAGTACGGGTCAGAGCAACTATTTGTTTTTATTCACGTACATCTCTGTTTTAAATATTGGAATGCTGATCATTACATTCTTAAAACACTGGAAAAGTGTTGGCGGAATCGCTTTCTTTTTCACTCATCTTTATTTATTATACTGGATTGTAGAAAAGCCTGAAATACTTAGCGTTTATTTCTACCTTATCAGTTATGTGATCTTCTATGCATTTGCATTACTGAATTATATAAAGAAAAATATTCTTTCTTCTCTTGATATTGTATTGCTGGTACTGGTAAATTTCTTTAGTACATTAAGTCTGATCTATATTTTTAATAAGCTTGGATATGAACCTGTAATAATTTTCCCTCTTATTTTTGCTGTTATTAATGGTTTCTTATTATTTAAAGAATACACAAAGAAAAACTTTGGAAGTCATTATTCAGTTTTTGCCGGAATCACAGTAAGTCTTATCACAATTGCCGTCGCTTTACAATTTAAAACTCATTTAATTACCAGTATTTGGGCAATTGAGGCTACACTACTTCTTTTCATATGGAAAAAAACAAAACTCAATATTTTCAAAATATTCTTTTATATCCTTTTTCCATTGGTTATAATCGCTCAGATCATTACATGGTCACAATATTTCACTTTAAAAAATCTTACTTTATTTTTCAACCCTGTTTTTCTTACAAGCTTTATTACCATTATCACAACACTTGCTAATTTAGTTTTACTAAAAAAATTACCAGGAAAAGATTCGTCTGAAAACAACTTCTTCGAAAATGTATTCAAATTATTAAGCTATGCTATTATTTACTTTGCATTGCTATTTGAGCTGATTTATCAAGTATCTGAAAGACCTTTTGTAATAATAGCCAGTTTAGGATTATTATTAAGTCTGTATTACATCATTATTCTATTATTATTAAGTAAGAAGCTGGAAATAAACAAGCTGTTTGATACAGGGTTAATATATATTTTCTTAGTACTTACCGTTATTCATGTTTCATCATGTGGTTCAGAACTGATTATCTCCATTCTATTAAAAGAGTCGTCAATTACCTTTTATGGCATTTACCTCTTATATCTGATTCCTTTTATTTATCTGTATTGGAAACGCTTCCCAACTTTAGATTTTTTAAGAACAAAAATTGCATATTGGTTGGCGGCATGTGCTTTGGTTATCGTTATCAGTTGTGAACTTTATCACCTATATATCTTAGGAAATGCGGTAGATTTTTCAAAACTTTATGAACTTCAAAAACACTTTAGTATTTTATATTTACCGATCATCTGGGCTATTCTCGCAAGTATCTTTATTTATGTTGGACTAAAAAAAGACAATTCCGAATTTAGTAGAATTGGGTTTGTTCTGATAGGTATCATGGTAGTAAAACTCTATGCATATGACGTCTGGCAGATGGACAATATCTCCAGAATCATTGCATTTATCTTATTAGGAGTCATTTTATTACTAAGTTCATTTATGTTCCAGAGATTAAAAAATATGATTAAAAATCTTGTTGATAAAAAGGAAGAAACTGATGAAAGTAAAAATTTAGAATCGTAATAAAATTCATTATTTATACATAATTTTTAATTTACACCAATTTCCTTTTCAGATTTTATTAAAAATACTTATATTTAACAAGTTTTTAATAGTTACCTTATTCTATAGATTATGAAAAAAATCCTCTATTCTTTCTTACTATTCTCTTCGGCTTGTTTATTTGGTCAGAAGAACCCTGCTACTAAATTTGCTGTGGCAAATGATATTGTTGGAACAGTAGATATGTTCAATACTAAAAAAGATTTCGTTCAAAGCATGAATCTTTATAAAACTCCAGCTAACTTACCACAGAATCTTAAAAAATTCGGCTATATCGCAGAAAATGGATTAGCAGAAGTTAAGATTAAAAAAGGTTATGAAAATCTGGATAGATTAACGCTTGGAGAGCTTAACACTTTAAACAATCTACCAAAAGAAACTCCTGTAATGATTGAAGGGTATGAATTCACTAATATGGATACACGTGTCTTTGGTGATATTTTAGCAAAAGTTGAAGTAAAGGACTATAATGGTAAAAAATCATTGTTCGTTACAACTACTAAAAAATAAGAACTGATTTTAAAATATAATTAAAAAGGATACTCACCCGAGTATCCTTTTATTTTTAGTATTTATCATTCCATTTTTTCTTAAGCTCTTCATGAATCTTTTTTTCTGTGGCGTTATTTCCGGGTTCATATAACTTCATGTCTTTGATTTCTTCCGGAAGAAAATCCTGCTCTACAAAGCTTCCTTCATAAGAATGGGCATATTTATAATCTTTACCATAATCGAGATCTTTCATAAGTTTCGTAGGTGCATTTCTAAGATGTAGAGGCACAGGAAGGTTTCCTGTTTTTTTAACCAAAGCTAGCGCTTCATTAATAGCCATATAAGTGGAATTACTTTTAGGCGAAACGGCTAGATATACCGCTGTCTCACTCAAAATAATCCTCGATTCCGGATTACCAATTACATTTACTGCCTGAAAACAATTATTGGCAATCACCAATGCATTCGGATTGGCCAGACCAATATCTTCAGCAGCAAGAATTAACATTCTTCTGGCAATAAATTTAATATCCTCACCCCCCGCAATCATTCTTGCTAACCAATATACTGCTCCATTAGGATCTCCACCACGCATAGATTTTATAAAAGCAGAAATAATATCATAATGCTGCTCTCCATTTTTATCATACAGAGCCATAGTCTCCTGCAGAACAGCAAGAACATCTTCATTCAGAATTTCTTTCGTTTCAGAGTTTTTATATTGACCCAAAACCAGTTCTACAGAATTTATAAGCTTTCTTGCATCACCTCCGGAATACTGAATAAATGCTTCTTTTTCTAATATCTTAAATTCGGTTTTCTCTTCCTCATTGTATCTTTCTGATGCAATATCAACAAGCTCTTCCAATTTTTCATAGCTCAGAGCCTTTAAAATATAGACCTGACTTCTTGAAAGTAAAGCAGAAACTACTTCGAAACTGGGGTTTTCTGTAGTAGCACCAATTAATACAATCCATCCTTTTTCTACAGCATGCAACAAAGAATCCTGTTGCGATTTATTAAATCGGTGAATTTCATCAATAAATAAAATAGGAGATTTTCCAGAAAACAGATTCTGTTTTTTAGCTTCATCTATCACATCCCTAACATCCTTTACACCTGATGAAACAGCGGAAAGTTTATAAAATTTCCGACCTGATTTTTCAGAAATTATCTCAGCCAATGTTGTTTTTCCTGTTCCCGGCGGTCCCCACAAAATAAGAGAATTCAAAGCATCATTCTCGATCATTTTTTTTATCGTTCCCTTATCTCCGGTAAGATGCTCCTGCCCTAAAACTTCATTTAAAGTTTTAGGTCTTAATTTTTCAGCTAATGGAATATTTTGATTCAAGATATTTTACAATTTTTGTTTGAATGTTTCAGTTTTAAAAGCCTGAAACTTCTAACAAATTTAAACTAATTTTCATTTTTTTACCCTATTTTTGCATTGTTTTGAAATTAACAATCAATAAAATCATTACTTTTCCTTTGGTAATTTTAATTAAATTTTACCAATGGTTTATCTCGCCCTTACTTCCTAAAAACTGCCGTTATGAACCCACATGCTCACATTATATGGTGGAATCATTGCAGGTTCATGGTATTTTTAAAGGTTTCTGGTTAGGTATAAAAAGAATTTCAAAATGTCATCCTTGGGGAGGAAGTGGATATGATCCTGTTCCCCCAAAGAAATAAAAAATTCAATATAAACTATCAAAAAAATAGAAATGAGTAATATTTTTTTCAGAATTTACCTTGTCGCATTTGCATTCATTACCCAATGTCTTTTTGCACAGGAATACCCGGGAGGTCTATCAGACGGAACTTTAAAAGTGAATTCTACCGAAATTCCCGTAAAAATCTATTCAACAACTGAAGTAGTGAATTTAAGCTCTTTTGTTGATCAGCCGATTAGCAATAATGTTCTGGTAATTCTGAATAAATCAAACTTTGAGCCTGCTTATTATGATTCCAGCTCTCTAATTCTGATCAAATATAAGAATGCTAATTATCAATTTTTTGATAAACACTTCAAGCTGATAAATACTGCTATTACTAAGGAAAATATAGAAACTTTAAAATATGCTGTAAAATCAAACAAACCAATTACAGCTGCTGATCAAGTTGAGCTGAAAACTCCTTTTAAAATATGGGATCCTTCAAATGGAATTCAGTTAGGTCCGATTACACTTCATTTCTATAGTCTGATGTTCATTTTTGCTTTTGGACTTGGCTATATTATAATGGCAAGAATTTTCAAAATTGATAATGTTAATATAAAATATTTAGAACCTCTTTTTACATGGACTTTAATAGGAACTATTCTGGGTGCAAGATTAGGGCACGTTATTTTCTATCAGCCGGAATTATTTAAAGAAGATTTCTGGAGTGTATTTTTACCAATTAGCACTAAAAATGGCTTGAAATTCACGGGTTTTTCAGGATTGGCAAGTCACGGTGCAACTATTGCATTGATCTTTACTACACTTTATTATTCATTTAAAATTATCAAAAAGAATCCATTTTGGGTATATGACAGAATAGGTATTGTGGTTGCTTTAGGGGGTGCCTTTGTAAGAATGGGTAACTTTTTCAATTCAGAGATCGTAGGCAAGCCTGTTGATCCTAGCTCACCATTTGCTTTACTTTTCCCACAACAAAGCAGTGAATATGGTATTACAGTTCCGCGTTATCCTACACAGCTATTTGAAGCATTTGGCTACGTTTGCCTGTTCATCTTATTATGGGTTCTGTATAAGAAAACAGATAAAAAATACCAACAAGGATGGTTATTCGGATTGTTCTTTATCATTCTTTGGGCTGTCAGATTCTTTGTAGAATTTTTAAAAGAACCTCAGGGAGACGAATTTATCCAGATTGGAGGTTTAAATACGGGACAGGTACTTTCTATTCCATTTATGATTGCAGGAGTTGTGATCATGATCATCTCTAAGAAATTTAAAATTACTCCGGAGCAAAATGCTAAACCAGAATAAAATTATTTTCCAATAATATATAAAGCCACAATTAAATTGTGGCTTTTTTTGTAGATCAACTCAAATCAATAGAATACTATAACCTATAATTTACGAGCAATTTTCTTATTAATCCTCTCAAACACATTACCAAATTCATTGATAAGGTCAGTTGGAAGCATTGATTCTTTAGAATATTTTTCAGCCGCATAATCGGCAGCCTTTCCATGTAACCATACCCCAAAAATAGCAGCTTCTTCCTCAGAATATCCTTGTGCCAATAAGGACGTTAGCACTCCTGTCAGAACATCACCACTTCCGCCCTTAGCTAAACCTGCATTTCCGGTAATATTGTAATATACATTTCCTTCCGGAGTAATTATTTGGGCGTGATGATCTTTCAAAACAATATAAATGTGAAATTCATTCGCTTTCTTGCGAGCCAATTCCAACCTTTCAAAAGAATTTTCAGTAGCTCCAAATAGTCTTTCAAATTCTTTCGGATGAGGTGTGATAATTGTATTTTGCGGAATAAGCTTTAAGTTCTTTTTATTTTCTGAAATAATATTCAAGGCATCTGCGTCTAAAACCAACGGCTTAGAATGTTCTTTTAGAAATTGTAAAAAACTTTTTTGAGTTTCTTCACCTGTACCTATACCAGGACCTATACCACAAAATGAATTTTCATCAATCTCAAAATTATCAATATATTGATCCCCTCCTTTTATAAACATTGCTTCGGGGCATGAAGTCTGCAAAATATTGTATCCACAGTCCGGAGCAAGACTAAAAGTAAGTCCAGCACCTGTTTTCAAAGCAGCTGTTGTTGAAAGTACTGCGGCTCCCATTTTTCCATAACTTCCGGCAACAATAGTTACTTTTCCGTAGGTCCCTTTATGAGAGAACTCAAGCCTAGGTTTAAAGACCCCTTTGATTAGGTCATCATCAATGACAAAATCAGAAGTTTCTGCAGTCGTGATATAATCTTTATTTAAGTCAATATTTAAAACTTCAACTTTTCCTGTAAACTTTCCACTTTCGGGATGTAGAAAACTCTTCTTCCAGAATTGAAAGCTCAATGTGTAATCCGCCTTAAAAACAGAAGAGTTATCATCACAAATTCCATCAGCAAATAATCCGGAAGGGACATCAATAGAGATTTTAACGGTATTAATTGTATTTAAATAATCAATAAGATCTTTAAATTCACTGTCGAGAACTCTAGATAAACCGGTTCCAAAAAGAGCATCAATGATAAGAGTTTCATGATCGAAACTGTATTGATCAACTTCGTCAAATTTCTTAACTGAAATTCCTGACACCCCTTCTAATCTTTCAAAATTAACCTGGGCATCATCAGAAAATTTTGATTTTGGATTGCTCACAAACACATCTACATCAAAGCCTTCAGTATGCAGTAATCTTGCTATAGCAAACCCATCTCCACCATTATTTCCGTTTCCACAGAAGATCACAAACTTTTTATGACTTTTACAGTGTTCTGATATCCAGTGTGCACATGATTGGGCGGCACGCTCCATTAATTTTATAGATGAAATGTGATCATTCAGTATTGTAAATTGGTCACACTCCCTTATTTGCTCCTTCGTAAATATTTTCATTTCATATTAGTATGCGACTAATTTATAATATTTTTTAATAATGTAAAGGCCATTATCCTACATTCATTTTATTTAAAAAGAATATAAATAAATATCCCACAAAAGCGAAAAAAATAACAATTTTATTTATATTTGTGTTATACACAACTTTAAAAAAATAAATTATGGGATTTGTAAAAGAATTTAAAGAATTTGCAGTCAAAGGCAATGTCATTGATCTTGCAGTAGGGGTGATTATTGGTGCAGCTTTTGGAAAAATTGTTTCATCATTTGTAGAAGATGTAATTACACCTCTTTTACTTAATCCAGCTATGAAAGCTGCAGGTGCTGACAATATCAAAACATTGGCCTGGAATGGTGTTACTTATGGTAACTTTTTAGCTGCAGTCATTAACTTTTTATGTATTGCCTTGGTTTTATTTATGATGATTAAAGGAATTAACAAAATATCAAAACCAAAGGAAGAACCTGCTCCTGCGGGACCCACTGATGATCAAAAATTATTAATGGAAATCAGAGATTTGCTAAAAAATAAAAATAACATATAATAGAAAAACACCTCAATTGAGGTGTTTCTTTTTATTTTAATAATTCCTAAATAAATTAGTGAATCTGTAGTATACTTGAAATTTGTTCTGCTAAGGAAAGACCAATTCTATCCTGAGCTTCTAATGTTGATGCTCCCGTGTGTGGAGTTAAAGAGATTTTTGAATGGTTAAGGATTTCTTTAGAAGGCGTCGGTTCATTAATGAAAACGTCTAATCCGGCAAATTTCACTTTTCCTGAATTCAATGCTTCGATTAAAGCTGCTTCATCAATTACTCCACCTCTGGAACAATTAACAATCGCTACTCCATCTTTCATGATTTCAAACTCATTCTTTCCTATCATATACCCTTCTTTTTGAGCAGGAACGTGTAATGTAATAAAATCTGAGTGCTTTAAAACCTCTTGCAAAGGTTCAGTTTCAATATCTACATTGATGAACTGGTTATTATAGAATTTTACTTTAATACTGGCGCGTCCCACGTTATTATCAGCCGCAATTACCCTCATCCCAAGACCTAAAGCAATTCTTGCAACTTCCTGTCCGATTCGTCCCATACCAACGATTCCAATCGTTTTTCCTCTTAGTTCAATTCCCTCAGCATATGCTTTCTTAAGGCCTGCAAATTCGGTATCACCTACTAAAGGCATTTTTCTGTTGGAATCCTGTAAAAATCTTGCTCCAGAAAACAAATGTGCAAATACTAATTCAGCAACTGATTCTGATGAAGCAGAAGGCGTATTAATCACATGAATCCCTTTCTCTCTTGCATAATCTACATCAATATTATCCATACCAACACCTCCTCTACCAATAATTTCAATAGATGGGCAGTTATCGATAATATCTTTCCTTACCTGAGTTGCACTACGAACCAGTAAAGTGCGGATCTTATGTTCATTAATATAATCTACCAAAAACTCCTGTGGAACTTTCGCTGTGATTACTTCAAACCCCTTTTTAGTTAATGCATCAATTCCAGATTGATCCAGACCGTCATTTGCTAAAACTTTCATAAATACAGTTTATATTTAAAGTGAAAAGATTTAAAAATTAAAAAATCAAGTGTATTACTTTTTCGTTTAATCTTTAAATCTTTGAATTATATTTTTTAATCTTCTTTGAAAACTTCAATGGTCACTTGCTTTTCTACCAAATCTGTAAACTTCCCTTTATACCTTGTAGCTCGCACCAAGTGGTTATCGATCCAGTGATAATTGCCACCTCTCGGCTTTCCACATAAAACACTATGATATTTAAATCCGTGTTTATCCAGCCAATCTATTGTAATTTGTTTTAAATTTTCAGTACGTGAAGTAAAGAAACAGATCTGATGTCCTTCATCATACCACTTGTTTACCGTTTCCAAAGCATCTGGATAAGGCTCACAAGTAACCATTCTTTCAGGTTCTTCGTTAGGAACATCGTCTGTAATTGTTCCATCAATATCTATTAAATAGTTTTTTACTCCGTCCTTAAGTATTGGACTTATGTGTTCGATATATTCTAGCTCCATCATAAAAATTTGAATTACAAAGTTACAATTTTTACGGTGAAGACTATTGTTAAACTTGATTTATATTGAATTTAAACCATTATAATCGCTATTCAATGAATAAAATAAACAATATTACTACTGATTTCATAATTTTGATTGAAATTTTTCTGTTATGGCTCAATTCAATTCCCGGAAATAACCTCAATTTTAAAGTTATTTCCGGGAATTATGCAAACAATTAATATCATCTAGAATTTTTCTCCTAAACTAATTCTTAAACGGTTCAAAGCGTTCATCAAAGAAATACTGGAGGTAAGTTCTACAATTTCTTTCTCAGAAAATTTTGACTTTAATTCTCTTAGTAAGGGATCAATGTCTTCTGTTAAACCCGTTACGGCATCTGCCCATCTTAAGACTAAGAGTTGTTTATCATTGAATGATATGGAATGTTTATATCCTGGTATTTTATCAATTAAAGATTGTTCAATTCCCATTTCTCTCAATTCAGCAGAATGAAAACTACAACAATAAGCACATCCATTTAATTGAGATATTCTTAGTTCAGCCAATGCAATAAGCTGATTATCAATTTCAGAATTTCTAATACTTGAATGAGCCTGATATAAATGCCCTACCGTTTGCTTTGCAATACTTTTATAATCCATCTTTTTTTTACAAAATTATAGAGATTCCTGCCTTTGAAAGGGTATAAAAAAGAGAACATTGAGTACAAATAAAAGATTTACTTTTGTACGATCTAATCAATGTTGAGATGGACCATATACGAGAGCTTATTGAAATAGAAATAATAGAATTATCAGAATGGAAAGATCGTTTTCGTAAAAATAGTTTCTTTGAATTGGTATTTATACTTGATGGAAAAGGAATACAAAGTATTGAATATAAAACCCAGGATTACAAGCCGAATGATTTTTTTCTTCTACCCTATTCAGAGTGTCACGCATATGAGATTATTGAACCCACAAAGTTTTTATTTATTCGGTTTACAGAACATTATTTTAAAAATCTTAAAAACACGAAGATCAATTATTCCCTGTGGTATAGCAAACTAAACTATATTATCGGATTTTATAACTTCAGTCTGGGACTTCCTTTTAACAATATCAAAGAAAGAGATCAGGTAAAAAGATTGTTTGAAATAATTGCTAATGAAAAGGATCAGGCTTCAGAATATTCAGAAACACTGGTAGCCAATTCACTTTCATCCATACTAACAATAATAAGTTCAAAATTAATCAGCGAAAAAGAAAAAGGTGATCATAAATTTTCAGAGATCATTCAACATATCAATCAAAATATCATCAATGAAGATCAATTATCCATTGCCTATCTTTCTGAAAAATTTAATATTTCCAATAAATATTTCAGTGAGTATTTTCGAAGGAAATCTGATGAATCACTAAAGGAATATATTCAGAAAACAAGGCTGCAGATAGCAGTTAACAGGATAAAATACACCCAAAATCCTTTGCAGGAGATTGCTTGGAGTTTAGGTTTTACAGATGGGAGCCATTTAAATAAAACTTTAAAAAAGCATTTTGGACTCTCTTCATCTGCATTAAGAAAAGAGGAAAAGTAGCAGTACGTTCAATGAGTTCTTAAATTTCACTATTTCTCTTTGTAGTTCACTCTTATATGATGTTTTACCAAAAATTTCCAAAATACATTTATTAAACTTACATTTGTAGGAATGGAAGAATTGGTAGTCTTAGTAAATCACGACGACGATGTTTTAGGTTTGATGGAAAAACAGCAGGCTCACGTTAACGGCTTGCTACACCGTGCTTTTTCAGTATTTTTATTTAATGATAAAGGAGAGATGCTTTTGCAAAAAAGAGCTTCTAAAAAATATCATTCTCCTAACCAATGGACCAATGCCGTATGCTCACATCCAAGAAATGGTGAAAGCTATTTGGAAGGTGCAAAACGTAGAGTAAAAGAAGAATTAGGAATAGAAACTGAGCTTTCAGAAAAATTCAACTTTATTTATAAAGCTGATGTTGGTGGTGGGCTATGGGAGCATGAATTAGATCATGTATTTGTAGGAAATTATGGTGCTGATTTTAATTTAAATAAAGAAGAAGTTGACGAGGTAAGGTATATTTCCATGAATGACCTGGACAAGGAGATCCTCGAAAATCCAACAAATTTCACAGAATGGTTTAAGATCATTCTGGAAGAATATAAACATCATTTTTAGATGAAAAAGAACCTGATAGTAGTAATTACATGTATGCTTGGATGCCTTTCATTTGCTCAGAAAGCAAACACTTATGAAAGTGCCAACTATTCAATTAATGTTCCCGAAGGATGGAAATCAACCAATGACGAGGGCATTGTAAATGTTTTTCCAACCAATGAGATCGGAGCCATCACTATTTCAGAATATCACGATCTTAATATTCCAAAGGAAGAAACAAAAAAATTCATCCTTGCTCTTTATAAATCCAAGGACGAAGAAAGTAAAATAAAAGCCAGCAAAGGTAAGAAAGGATATACTGAATACCTTTATGAGTATTTTGATGAACATGATAAACTGTTCTGGATCACCAAAGTTTTTCAAAAGGACAAAAACCTGTTTCTTATATCCATAAATTGTGGACAAAAATATTGGAACGGTAATTATATGAACCTTTTCAACGAGACTTTCAATAGTTTTAAAATAAAGTAATAGAAATAAATATGAAGAAAACAGCCTTGTACGACAAACACGTTTCTTTAGGAGCGAAAATAGTACCTTTCGCAGGCTTCGAAATGCCTGTACAATATTCCGGAGTTACGGAAGAACATTTTGCAGTAAGAGAAAAAGCGGGAATATTCGATGTTTCTCACATGGGACAATTTTTTATTGAAGGACCTGGTTCTAAAGAGCTTTTACAATTCGTTACGACAAACAATGTAGATGCTTTGGAAAAAGGAAAAGCTCAATATTCTTGTCTTCCTAATGAAGATGGTGGAATTGTAGATGATCTTATCGTTTATCAAATGGACGATGAAAAATATTTCGTGGTTGTAAACGCTTCAAACATAGATAAAGACTGGAATCATATTTCAAAATACAACACTTTTGGTGCTAAAATGACCAATGCTTCTGATGATATGTCTCTTTTAGCAATCCAAGGTCCTAATGCTACAGCAATTCTTCAAAAGTTAACTGATGTAAACCTATCTGAGATTCCTTATTACAATTTCACTGTAGGATCTATAGCAGGAATAAATGACGTTATTATTTCGAATACAGGTTACACTGGAAGCGGAGGATTTGAAATTTATTTCAAAAATGAAAATGCTGTAACACTTTGGGATGCAATAATCAAAGCTGGAGAAGCAGAAGGAATCATCCCTTGTGGATTAGCTGCCAGAGATACTTTAAGACTGGAAAAAGGATTCTGTCTGTATGGAAATGATATCGATGATACTACTTCTCCTATTGAAGCTGGCTTAGGATGGATCACAAAGTTTGATAAGGATTTTATTTCTAAAGATACTTTTGCAAAACAAAAAGAGGAAGGGGTTACCAGAAAATTAGTAGCCTTTGAACTTCAGGACAAAGGGGTACCAAGACATGATTACCCTGTGGTAGATGCCGAAGGAAATGTTATTGGAAAAGTAACATCCGGAACACAATCTCCAATGAAAAAAATTGGGTTGGGATTAGCTTATGTTGCTAAACCACACTTTAAATTAGGTTCCGAGATCTTTATTCAGGTTAGAAACAAGAATATTCCTGCAAAAGTGGTGAAAGCTCCTTTTGTATAATTAAAATAATATTTTAAATAAAAACACCGTAGAATTGTTTCTACGGTGTTTTATTTTTAATGTTGGATCATTATATCCCTGCTCAACATTACAAAGTAATACAGGCTTCTTCCAATGTACGCAGATCAGTGAACAAATTTTGCTAAAAAGGTTTACTTTTCTATTAGCTAGAATTAAAAAGAAAAGAGACTGTAAACAATACAATCTCTTTCTAAATTATCTACATATACAGCAGAGTCTTCTATCTGGAGTACATACATCCCCAACTCCAGGTGTGTTAGAGACCACTCCGCCTCCACCGCCACATAAGAAGTCACAATTTGGGACCGGAGGTCTTACACCACCATTAATTTGCCTCAAGTCTGCTCTGCTTAAGCTTTTGATTTTTTGAACATTTGTAATCATGATAATATTTTTTTTGGTATTAACAAATATAGAGTTTTCACCTATACCATTTATATTCACTACAAAAATATTAATGCTAAATAACTGAAATAAAGACTTATAAAACAAAATCGTTTATTTCGAAAGTTCAAAGAATTAATTATGCGGGAGCACCTTCCATCCATCTTCTCATCTGTACCCTGTGCGCTGGAGTTTCTTCTACTCCACCTGCTAAAACATCAAGTACTTTATCCCATAAACTCTTTTTCTTCGATTGAGATTCTTTCAGTTCATTATAAGCTTCTAAGTATTCTTTCTCATATTTGTAAGCCTCATCATCAGAATAATTCCAAGGAATATGCTTGAGAATATCATTCGTCAACATATCAATTTCTTCAGGTTTTAAAGCTTCCATCATCGCAAGCTTCAGCTTATAAGTCTCTGCTATTGACAAAATACGCCCAACGTTAGCTGAAATAATCTGCCATATATCTTCCCATTTTTGAAGATTTTCTTTGATAAAAATTACATTCCCAATCTTTTGTAATTCTTCTAAAGTATTGATTACAATTTCCCTATAATGATCATGAGTCTGCCAGATTTCCAACAGATTCGAGCAATCTTTATTTTTAAATTTATCTTCGAGACTTTGAAGGATACCCAGCAGTATAGAAGTGTTTTCTAACAATTTCGCTTTTTCATTGATCCATAAATTAATGACAATACTATCATTACTGGCAACTATTAATTTTCCGGCTTCAGAAATCTGCTTTGTTGCTTCATCATTACTGTCCTTTATTTCCAGATTACTCAATCTAATATCTACACTAAGCTTTCTTAAGCTTTGTACAGCTTTAATTACAGGATTAAATTCTTTTTCCATCATAACTTTATTTTTATTTGTGTTTTTATAATTATTGATGAAAAAAAATACTTAATACAGACTTTATAGCCTTAAAAGAATTAAGAAGGGAATTATTTTTTCATCATTGCGAACATACAAAAAAAATAAAATTCGAAATTTTGATTAAATTTCTATAGAAAAGCAAATATCCAGTAGATCTTACTGGATATTATTTAGTTTATATTTATTTATAGTCTAAAATATTTAAAATCAGAAATTAAATTTGAAATCAACTGTAATTTTAAGTTTTTATTAAAATTCGTGAATACAATTTTAATTTTATAAGTCAAATGATTTCAATCAGTTAACCTTAAAAAACTCTTTAAGATTATCAACATTGGTCTTATCATTCCCTACAAAAATTTCTGTATCAGTAATAAAAACTGGACGTTTTAAAAATGTGTAATGGTCCAATAATAAATTTTTGAAGTCATTTTCCTTTAAAGATTTTACATCTAATTCCCTTAATTTTATTTGAGTAGATTTTTTGCTGAACAACGCTTCATAAGATTTTGTCTTTTTATACATCTCAGCCAATTCTACTTCCGTAATTGGTTCTTTTTTAATTTCTCTAAGCTCCCAACCTGAGAGATCAAACTGTGCTAATATTTTTCTGCAGGTATCGCAGGTATTTAGATGGAATACTTTTTTCATCTTTTACTATGATTTTTAATTGTCTTAAAAAGCTTCTTGTAAGCTTTGATTCTTCAAAATTATGATTTAATCCAGGACTTTGAAAATTATTAAATATCTTTATTCAAATTTTATAAAAATGGAGAACAAGCCTATTACGTTTCAATTTATCTCGGAACCGTCAGATGTTAATTATGGAGGAAATGTTCACGGAGGAAGCGTGATGAAATGGATCGATCAGGCAGGCTATGCTTGTGCTACAACATGGAGTGGAAATTATTCGGTAACTGTTTATGTGGGTGGAATTCGTTTTTATGAACCTATTAAGATCGGAGAAATTGTAAAAGTAGAGGCCCAGGTAATTTATACGGGTTCTTCGAGTATGCATATTTCTATTAATGTATTTTCAAGAAATCTTAAACAGCCAACTTTTGATAAAAAAACACATTGTATTATTGTTTTTGTTGCTGTTGATGAAAATGGTAAAAAATTGCCTGTCAGAAAATGGATTCCTGAAACTGAAACTGAAAAGCAACAAGAGCAGTATGCTAAACGATTAATGGATCTTAGAACTCAGATTGAAGATGAGATGAAACCTTTTTTGTGACAAAATTCAAGCTCCGAGGTATGCGATTCATATGAACGAAGTTGAGAATGTGATAATAAGATACATGAAAAACGATATGTAATAATTATATATAATAAAACATCCTGCCCCTATCATGAAAAATATTCTAACATTATTTGCGGTACTTGTTATCGTTTTCTTGCAGTCTCAGACTCATCGCTTTATTTATGAACTCCAGTATAAAATGGATTCTACGGAAACGGGCTATGAAAAGCTAAATATGATTCTGGATATTACCCCCAAAGAAGTTAAATTTTATGGGCAAAACCTGATGACTACAGATTCCTTAAATAAAAAATTTGGAATGAATTCCAGTCATACTGATATGTCCGGACAGGTTGTCAAGAGAAAAACTAATTCTTTTGATAATGAAAACTTCATTAATATAAAAGCTGGCTACTACTCATTTAAAACTACCGACAAGATTAACTGGAATATATCTGATGAAATCAAAAAGGTTGAGAATTATACTTTACAGAAAGCGACCACAAACTTTGGAGGAAGAAACTGGATCGCATGGTTTTGCAAAGATATTCCGTTTAATGAGGGACCTTTCAAATTTCGTGGATTGCCGGGCTTAATTTTTGAATTATCAGATTCAAATAAAAATTTTATCTATCACCTTGTAAAGAGCGAGAAACTTACCGGAATATTCTCAACCGAAGATTTTCTGGAATCCAATTTCGGAAACAAAGCGATCCCTATTAATGAGAAGCAAAAACAGAAACTAATGTTGGAGTTTTACAATGACCCTTTTGCATTTGAAAGAACGAATTTCAGTAAAACCAATACTAATCTGAATATCAACATCAATGGAAAAGAAATACACACCGTAGATGAGCTCAACACGCAGACCAAAAGTATGCAGGAGGTCATAAAAAAATACAATAATCCGATTGAGATTAATAAGGCGATGCACTACAAAAATTAATATTAATTTCTATCTTTGTAACCGAAAAGGAAATGGTGTTCTTCCTTACCCAACCGCTTTACAAAAGCTGATGACGCCTGATTAATAGATTATCAACCGTAATTAATCAGGATTATTATGTCTAAAAATTCACGAACAGTAAACAGAAAAGTACGATTTCACTCAAGGTTTTTCTTTAGGAAATTTCCTGCAATTCCTTATATATTAAAATGGCTTTGCATCAGTATTATTATCGGAGCTGCTGCGGGAAGTGCATCTGCAGGTTTTCTAAAGTCGTTGGAATGGGCTACAGATTTTCGGGAAAATCATATTTGGATCATTGCTTTTCTGCCTGTTGCAGGATTTTTAATAGGCTTACTATATCATTACTTTGGACAGAATGTTGAAGCAGGTAATAATTTACTGATTGACACTATTCATGATCCCAAAGAAACCATTCCTTTCAAAATGGCTCCTTTTGTATACCTTGGAACAATAGTCACTCATTTTTTCGGAGGTTCAGCTGGTCGGGAAGGAACGGCAATACAAATGGCCGGGGCAATCGCAGATCAGCTCAGCAAACCTTTTAGATTAGATAAAACTGAAAGAAGGATCTTAATTATTTCTGCCATTGCTGCTGGTTTCGGTTCTGTTTTTGGAACTCCTTTAGCCGGAGCATTATTTGGTTTGGAAGTTTTTTTAATAGGAAGAATACGCTATAATGCCATCTTTCCGGCTTTTACTTCTGCTATTTTTGCAGACTGGGTCACAAATCTCTGGCAGGCTAAACATACGCACTATCATATTGACCTTATTCCCAAACTTGAACTTTCGCCTATTCTCTATAGTATTCTGGCGGGAATCGCTTTTGGAATTTGTGCTGCAACGTTTAGTAAAATGATTCATTGGATCGGAACTATTTTTAAATCAAACATTAAATATCCTCCATTTCGTCCTATCGTAGGTGGCAGTATTGTTGCTATTGCCCTATTTGCAATTGGAACCACAAAATATATCGGTTTAGGAATTCCTACCATAGTTGAATCATTTAATACTCAACTTCCGGTTTATGATTTTGCTTTAAAAATGATTTTTACCATCATCACTCTAGCCGCCGGGTTTAAAGGTGGTGAAGTAACACCTTTATTCTTTATTGGCGCTACTCTGGGAAGTGCTTTATCATTATTTATACCGCTTCCTGTAGGTCTTTTAGCGGGAATGGGGTTTGTAGCCGTCTTTGCTGGCGCCACGAATACTCCTTTAGCCTGTATGCTTATGGGTATAGAATTGTTTGGAGCTGAGTCCGGAATCTATATCGCAATTTCATGTATCGTTTCTTATTTATTATCCGGGCGAAATAGTATCTACCTCAAACAAAGAATTGGACAATCTAAGAATAGCAGATATGAGAGTGATCAGGACAAAAGCTTTTCTGATCTTTAATTAAAATTCTTATGATCAATTTAAGTAAGTTTGTGTATTCTAAATTTGCACTTTACAATGTTTGATTACAGACTCAAGGTTTTCTATACAGTTGCTTCAAGGCTGAGCTTTACAAGAGCGTCTGAGGAGTTGAATATCTCACAACCAGCAGTCACAAAACATATTAAAGAAATAGAAAATCAACTTAATACTAAATTATTTGACAGAAAAGGTACTTCTATTCAACTAACGCGCAGTGGAATCGTACTTTATGAATATGCAGAAAAAATTCGGAATATTTACAGAGATCTCGAGTTTGAAATTCATCAACTGAACTCAGAACATAAAGGAAAATTAATAATCGGGGCGAGCACAACAGTTGCCCAATATATTCTTCCTGAGGTCCTCGCCAAATTTCATTCTTATTATCGGGATATAAAAATTGAACTGTTAATTTATAATACAGAAGTTATATCAACACTTTTAAAAGACGGCAAAATAGATCTGGGTATCATAGAAGGGGAATCTCAATCTGCTTATTTTAATTATGAAATCTTTAAAGCAGATGAGATTGTACTTGTGGCAAAAGCCAATCATCCACTGGTAAACAAAACTTTGAATCTAAAGAATCTATATACTATAGATTTAATTTTCCGGGAACAGGGTTCAGGAACACAGGAGTTTATTCAAAACCGCATAAAGGAAAAAGGAATTGATATTGAAAATCTTAATGTAATCATGCAATTAGGAAATAGTGAAAGTATTAAAAACTATTTATTACATTCAGACTGCATGGCTTTTTTATCCATCAGTACTGTTTTGAATGAATTGAAAAACAATACGTTAAGCATCATTGATATTAAAAATTTCAGTATCGAAAGAAATTTTCATTACATCCTTCCAAAAGGAGATCAATCTGAACTCATAAAACTCTTTTTAAAATTCATCAGTTATAACTAAAAGTTATCCAATATAACAAAATACGATTTACTTTGTAATTATAAATTGTAGAATTTTGAAGCATGAATTCAAAACTTTACAACACGATCGGTTTCATTCAAAATGAGAGCACAAAAAAAATAATTTTTATTGGATTAGCAATTGCTACCCTCATTCCATGGGTTTCATCACCAATTGCTTTAGCATTAGGGTTTATACTGGCGGTATTTTTAGGCAATCCGTTTGAAAAGTATCTTCATCAATACATCCATTTGCTGCTTCAGATATCAATTGTAGGTTTAGGCTTCGGATTGAAACTTAATGAAGCATTACAAGCTGGAAAAACAGGATTGATATTAACTGTTATCAGTATTTCAACGGTAATGATTTTAGGATACTTTTTAGGAAGAGTCTTTAAACTTGAAAAGCAATTAACCTATTTACTTTCAGTGGGAACTGCAATTTGTGGGGGAAGTGCTATAGCAGCTACCTCTCCTATTATTAAGCCTAGTACTAAGCAAATCTCCTTAGCATTGGCCATCGTTTTCACTTTAAATTCAATCGCTTTATTTGTTTATCCTGCTATTGGAAACGCTTTACACCTATCTCAGGAACAATTTGGATTGTGGTGCGCAATAGGCATTCATGATACCAGTTCTGTAGTAGGAGCAGCCAGTAAATTCGGAAATGAGGCATTAAAAATAGCAACAACTGTAAAACTGGCTCGTGCCTTGTGGATTATTCCTGTTTCTATAATCACTATGTTTATTTTTAAAAATAAAGAATCAAAAATTAAGATTCCATGGTTTATCGCGTACTTTATTCTGGCAATATTATTAAATACTTACATTCCATTTTTTGAAAACTTCAGCTCGATAATAACATCCATTTCAAAATCCGGACTAAATTTAACACTATTCCTAATTGGCTCTACCCTTTCACTACAGACATTAAAAACAATAGGTTTAAAACCACTAGCTGTAGCTATACTGTTATGGATTACAATAAGTATTGGAAGCTTATTATATATTATTCATTAAAAAGAACAAAAGCTCTTTGGATAACCAAAGGGCTTTTGCATATTAAATGTGGAAATGTTTATTTCTTATTGAAATAGTTCTTAGATCGCTGATTGATCACAAGTATATACTTGTGGACAAGCAATATACTGAATGCAGTATTTTGGACCGGTTACAGATCCTGAGCAACTGCATCCACATAAAGAAAGATCTGGATTACCTATACCACCTACGATGTTTTTAAGCTCTCCTTTGTTTAATTTCTTAGCGTTTTTAAAAATGTTGTTTGACATGTGATTTGATTTTGAGATTGAACAATATAGTTTAGTGATTTCAAATTTAAACAAATAATTAATATTCAAGGCATAGTTTTATGAAAAAATTCATAATTAATTTATATTCTAATAGTTATTAAATTAACTATATAAAAATCAATGCAATAAAATATTAAACACCTCATATTATTCGGTAAATTCAAGGTCTTTATTATGTGTTTCGGAAATAGTGATCGCAGAATAAAATGCAAGCCCAAAAACGACCAGTCCTACAATGGCAGCACTTATGATCACTGTGAAATTATGTTTAAGGAGATCAAATGCTAAGATCATTACAGGTACCAATCCTCTTACCATATTAGGAACCGTAGTGGTCGCTGTATTTCGGATATTGGTTCCGAACTGTTCTGCAGCCAGGGTTACAAACATAGCCCAATATCCTGTTCCCAATCCCAGCCATACACAGAAAATGTAATACTTGGTTTCCGTATTTGTATTTCCAAAAAGCATTATTACCACCCCAACTAAAGTGAAAGCAAGCATATAAAAAATGGCCATTTTTCTTGATTTCAAGAGGTGTGAAATAAATCCACTCATCAGATCGCCTATTGAGATCCCAACATAACCCCACATAATTGCTTTTCCTGGGTTTATTTCTTTTATCCCCATCTCAGGTGCAAACTGATTGGCTAAAACAGCAAGAATACCAATGCAATACCATGTTGGAAGGCCAACAGCAATACACTTAATATAACGTATAAAACGATCTTTATTGGTAAAAAAGAAAGAAAGTTTCCCTTTGAAACGGTCGTTTTATGTTCAATGTTTTTATAAATACCAGATTCGGAGACACTTATCCTTAAAAATAAGAGCATAATACCTAAAACACCACCAATGATATAAGAAATATTCCAGCTTCCTGCCAGCTCCACAGTTAGTTGTGCAACTACAGCTCCCATTAATCCGAAGCCAGCAACAACAGATGTTCCAATTGCTCTCAGGCTTTTAGGAAGGCTCTCAGAAACCAGTGTAATTCCAGCTCCCAGCTCTCCAGCCAGTCCAATACCTGCAATGAATCTTAATCCTGCATATTGATATACCAAATGTTCTTTTGGAAAGTATGGCAAGAACCCGCAGGCTATATTTGCTAAAGAATAAACAAGAATAGAACCGAATAATACGGAAAGTCTTCCTTTTTTATCTCCAAAAATACCCCAGAAAACACCACCAATCAGCAAACCTATCATCTGACAATTTAGAATAAAGGTACCATCAACATCGGGATTTAGACCCAAAGCTTTTAAACTGGGAATTCTTACAATACCAAATAAAAGGAGGTCATAAATATCTACAAAATAGCCTAAGGCAGAAATAATTACTGGAATAGAGAAAATGTACTTCAGTTTTGAAGACATGGATAGTTCTTGCATTTTTAAATTTTGATAAAAATAAAAAACCTTTCAATTTCTTGAAAGGTTTTTATAGAATATCTTTATTAAATTATTATCTGGCAATATTCACAGCTCTCGTCTCTCTGATTACTGTTACTTTTACTTGTCCAGGATATGTTAATTCGTTCTGGATCTTTTCAGAAATGTCATAAGATAACTGAGAAGCGATCTCATCATTTACTTTTCCACTTTCAACCATTACTCTTAGCTCTCTCCCTGCCTGAATAGCATAAGCACTGGATACACCTTCAAAACTTAATGCTGCAGATTCAAGATCTTTCAGTCTTTGAATATAAGATTCCAATACCTGACGTCTCGCTCCTGGTCTTGCTCCTGAGATAGCATCGGCGACCTGAATAATCGGTGATAATAAAGAGGTCATTTCAACTTCGTCGTGGTGAGCTCCAATCGCATTGATTACTTCTGGGTTTTCACCGTATTTCTCAGCCCACTGCATTCCTAATAAAGCATGTGGAAGTTCAGATTCCTGTTCAGGAACTTTACCAATATCGTGTAAAAGACCTGCTCTCTTAGCTAATTTTACATTTAATCCTAATTCAGCGGCCATTGTTGCAGCTATGTTTGCTACTTCTCTGGAGTGCTGTAATAGGTTCTGTCCATAAGAAGAACGGTATTTCATTCTACCTACGATTTTAATCAATTCAGGGTGTAATCCATGAATTCCTAGGTCTATAATTGTTCTTTTTCCAACTTCAATAATTTCCTCTTCAATCTGTTTTCTTGTCTTTTCTACAACTTCTTCAATTCTCGCAGGGTGAATTCTTCCGTCCGTAACTAATCTGTGAAGAGATAATCTTGCGATCTCTCTTCTTACAGGATCGAAACATGAAAGTAGAATAGCTTCCGGGGTATCATCTACAATAATTTCCACTCCTGTTACCGCTTCCAATGCACGGATATTTCTACCCTCTCTACCGATAATTCTGCCTTTTACTTCGTCAGATTCAATATTGAATACAGATACAGAGTTTTCAATGGCCTGTTCTGTTCCAATTCTCTGGATCGTCTGAATAACGATCTTTCTCGCCTCTCCTTTAGCATTTAACTGAGCCTCTTCCATGATACTCTGAACATGCGCCTGAGCTCTGGTCTTAGCTTCTGCTTTCATTGATTCTACCAATTCAGCTTTAGCTTCCTCAGCAGTATAATTTGATATCTTTTCAAGAATCTCAACTTTTTTAGAAGTTACAGAATCTAACTCTTGTTGTTTCTTATCTAAGATCTCAATTTTCTTAGCATAATCTGCAATCTGTTTATCCAGATCCTTTTCAAGCTTTCCAGTCTTACTAAGCTCATCATTCAGCTTATTTTCTTTATCTTTTGTTCTCTTTTCAACCTCTTGGATCTTCTTTTCACGAACCTGAATATCAGCATCATGTTGAGATTTCAATTCAAGGAATTTTTCTTTAGCTTGAAGGTTCTTTTCTTTTTTTATGGATTCGGCTTGTACGTTAGCTTTTTCTATAAGGTTTTCAGCATTTTTCTTTGCATCATCTATAATAAATTTTCCCTTAGCATTGAGTGAGCTTTTAGAGAAAAGAATCCCTATTACTGCACCAATCACCAAGCAAATAACGCCGACTATAATGGCTGTTGTCATATATATTGAGTTTTAATTGTCTTTAATATTTAAAATAAAAAAGCCTACAATAATCCAGTGATATAGAGTAAACTCCTAATCAACACGATTTGAACTGATTTCCACTGTCTGTAATCCGGAGAACCGGCACGCCATTCGATGGACATTTGTTCGGTAATTGTTTAGCGTTGAGTTTACCTTTAATGTGTTAGAATTATTGTAGGCAGTTGTTTCAGGAAAAAAAATCTATTTCCCAATTTCATTCAGCGTCAGATTAATTTTCGCTAATCTTTCGTTGGTTGAATTTATATTCTTTTCGTAGTTAAGAGATACAACCTCTGCATTAGTTCCCAATTTCAGGGCACACATTGCCAAAGCATCCTGTTTATCTCTAACATCGAAGTTTTGTTCAAAATCTTTAATCATACTTTCAATCTGCTTCCCTACTTTACGCAAAGTTTCTTCCTCCGCGGCTGGTACGTTCAGCGGATATACTCTTCCCGCAATGTTTATGGTTATTCTTCTTACCTCCATTATAATCCACTGTTTTGAAGCTGAGCAATACAAAAGTCAATTTCTTTTACCAATCGGTTGATATGGTTTTTCATTAATCTATTGTGTTCAGGATTTCCTGATATTGCTGAATAAAGTTTTATCTTTTTTTGTTCTTCTGCTAATACCTGACTTTTCTTTCTTTCCTCATCATATCTCTTCTTCAATTCATCATGCTCTGTATTCAATTCCGTAAATTTCTCACTGAGATTCTGATAGTTTTTATGTAAATTCAAAATCTTTTTTTCCAGCTCTGAAAAATTATTTTCTAAATCTTGAAGCATTTCAGGTTTTATATATTCTAACTGTTAGCAAAAATATAAAAATAATGACATTAACAAAAATAAATGTCTCTATATTTTGATATCATGCACAAAAAAGGAGATGCTTTTGCATCTCCTATATCTATTTAGAGTAAATTTTCTATTCAAATTTCAGTACAAACATGATTGCTCTGGTTTGTAAAGTAGATACTGCAGCAGACCAATAAGGAGGCGTATTCGCATTATCCGAAACTATTTCGTTATTCATAATGAATGTTCCTCTGATCGCTGGAGTCAGCTTAAATTTATTGAAATAAAACTGAATTCCCATTTCCGCAGACCATGCAAAGTTATGCGTTGTGGATCTGAAGACCTGTTGCAAATTGTCATCAGTAGAATCAGAATTGGACTGCAGGTTAACGATATAGTTTACCCCTGCAGCAACATATGGTCTTGAATTATACCATCTCTGCCCATGAAGTTCCAACATTACCGGAATATCCACTAAAGTTGATTTCACTTCTCTTACTCTATCCTTTTCGTGTAAAAGAATCGGAGTAAAAGGAGGATTTGTTAATGTACCAGCTGCATACTGATCATTCGATTGTGTATTAAAAGTTAGTTCCCTTTGAGCAAATTGTAAGCCTGGTTCAACTCTTAGATCCAAATAGTCATTCAATCTCCATTTTCCGATCAGTCCGGCTCCGAAGCTTGTGCTACTTTTAGATGAAACAAGATTATGATTCCCATTCATACCGTATCTTGGGTTAAGTACTATACGGTAGTCTAGTAAATTACCATTCAGATAAAAACCCCAACTAAAGATTTGTTGATCAAACTCTTCCAACTTATCCATTCTGTTTCGAGTTCTAAATTGCGCATCTGCAAAGATTGCAATATTTACTGAGGCTAAAACCAGTACTTTTAATAAAAATTTATTCATAGGTTACTTTGTTGCTTTATAAATTGTGGCTATACCTAAACTTAGTTTTTTATATTCAACTTTTTTAAATCCTGTATCTAAAAGAATTTGTCTCATCTTTTCCCCGAAAGGAAAAGCATTTACAGAATCCGGAAGGTATGTATATGCCCTATTATCTTTAGAAACCAACTTGCCTATTGCAGGTAATATATTTTTAAAATAAAACATATAAAATGGTCCCAAAAACCCCTCAACCTTTGAAAACTCAAGTATAAAAACACTCTTGTTATCTTTAACTACTCTTCTCAACTCTGATAAACCTTTTGTAAGATTTTCAAAATTCCTTACTCCAAATGCAACGGAAACAGAATCAAATCTATTGTCCTCGAAAGGTAAATTTTCTGCATCCCCTTTCTGCATGGAAATTTTGCCGTCTAAATTAAGTTTTTTTATTTTAATAACGCCAACATTTAACATTTGTTGCGATAAATCTAAACCAATTACTTTTGCACTGGTTCCTTTTTCAATTGTGATTGCCAGATCTCCCGTTCCTGTAGCCACATCCAGCACTTCTTGGGGGTTATCACTTTTCATCCATTTTACCAATTTATTTCTCCATATGATATCAATTTTCATTGATAAAACACGATTTAAAAGGTCATATTTGGGTGCAATATTGTCGAACATATCCTCTACCTGGCTTTTTTTTGTAGCCTCAGAATTGTAGGGGGTTACTTGGTTGATATCTTTTGTCAAAACTTGTAATATTCTTTATAGTAATTAAGGTAATCTTGTTTTCTGAAGATTTTTGAACGGGATTCCACTTTATCAATATTCTTGATTAATTTATCATAATCCTCATCTACATTATAATAAAAGTCATCTGTAAAAAGCTTATTGAAATGTTTAGCTCCGCCCAAATATTCTTTTCCGTCTATTACGGTTTTATTAAGCTCCAAAAGTAATGAATCTTTTTTAAGATTGTATCCATAATATTGTCGGTTAATATAATAATCCTGATGAGCGATGTTTAAAAGCCCACGAATCTTATTTACCTGGAAAGCAGAATCGTAAAGTATTTTTTTGTTTTGGTCGAAAACTTTAATAGAATTTTTTCCTTGATTTAAATCGACGGGTACCGACTGCCCTGCTGAAATAATACCTTCAGAACCATTATTAATTCTATAGTAATAAGTATTAGGAGTTGGGTTATCCACTAAGTAATAATTTTTCTTAGCTAAAAAAAGGAAATAAATCCCAAAGGCAATTATAAACGCCACAACGGCAATAGCTAAGCCTTTTAAGGATGGATTATTTTTCATAGACTGTAAAGTACAATTTTTGCAAATTTAATAATATTTTTAATTCTTTCTTATTAAGATTAATTATTAACTTTGCGTTTTTAAAAAATCATTTAAGCGAATGCCGAATACGATCATTATAGGTTCTGGATCTTATATTCCTAATAGAATTATAGGTAGAGACTTTTTCATGAATTCTGAGTTCTATACAGATGAAGGTGAGAAGATAGAAAAGCCTGCTGAAGAAGTTATTGCAAAGTTTGTAGAAATTACCGAAATAGAAAACCGAAGGTTTATTGAAGAGGACCTGTCCAACTCAAAAATTGGATATGAAGCAGCTAAAGCTGCTATTGAGGATGCAAAAATAGATGCTGAAGATTTAGATTATATTATTTACGCAAGTAATTTCGGGGAAGTTACAGTGGATGGCTATGTAAACTTCATGCCTAATATGGCTGCAAGAGTAAAAAATAAATTGGGAATACAAAATAGAAAGTGTATTACTTATGACATGATTTTTGGTTGTCCGGGATGGGTTGAAGCAATGATCCTCGCTAATAATCTGATCAAAGCTCAATCTGCCAAAACGATTCTTGTTATTGGAGCTGAGACTTTAAGCCGTGTTACTGATCCGCATGATAGAAACAGAATGATCTTTGCTGATGGTGCTGGTGCAGTAGTTGTAAAAGCAACAGATGAAGAGAATGTAGGAATTATAGCACACAATACGATCTGTGATAATGGTCCTGAATTATGTTACCTGGAAAATGGCCCATCTATCAATAAAGACGCAGACCAAAAACGTCTTTTTGTAAGAATGCAGGGAAGAAAGATCTATGAATACGCTTTAAAAAATGTACCTGCAGCAATTAAAGAGACTATTGATGACGCAGGACTTTCTATTGAGGACATTGATAAAATACTTATCCACCAGGCTAATGCAAAAATGGATTATGCAATGATAGAAAGACTCCATAAGCTTTATGACGTTAAAGATTATGATCATTCTATATCTCCTATGACGATTCAGGAATTTGGAAATTCTTCTGTAGCAACTATTCCTACCATGTTTAATTTAATAATTAAAGGAAAAATGGATGGTCAATCGTTTAAAGATAAAGGGAACATTGTTATGACTTCGGTAGGTGCCGGAATGAACATCAATGCGATCGTTTATAAATTTCCTTAAGAATAAATAATTTAAAAATATTAAAAAGCACAAAGGGAATTTTTCTTTTGTGCTTTTTTTAAATCTGATTATGCAAAAAAATTTTTTAATTATTGCCGCTATTTTTCTATTCCTGGAAGTATATATTTACCAGGCAATAAGAACATTAACAGACAATTCCTGGGTAAAAATCGGCTACTGCGTGTTATCACTAGCTATTTATGGAATTTTCGCTTATGAGATCACTCATTTTCAGAAATCAGATCGAAGTTCTATTAGAATCCAATGGATGATGTCTCTTTTTCTGATTTTCATTCTCCCAAAAATTTTCATTGTCCTGTTTTTATTGATCGATGATATTTTCAGAACAGGAACCTATATTTTAGGTTTTAGAAATCCGGCGGAGAATTTTTTTCCTGAAAGAAGAAAGTTTCTAAGTTTAATGGGACTGGGGTTAGGCGGAGTACTATCCGCACTTTTTATTGATGGAATTACTTTTGGAAAATATCGCCATAAAGTAAGAAAGGTAAAAGTAAAACTCACCAATCTTCCGAATAGCTTTAAAGGGTACAAAATTATACAGATTTCAGATGTCCATAGTGGAAGTTTTGCCGACCCAAGTAAACTGGAACACGCCATCGAACTGATCAATGAACAGAACCCAGATCTGGTTTTGTTTACCGGAGATATGGTAAATAATGTTTCGGAAGAATTCCTGCCTTTCATTCCTTTGTTTTCAAAAATCAAGTCTAAAGATGGTAAATTGGCAGTACTTGGAAATCACGATTACGGAGATTATGTAACATGGTCTTCTTTGGATGCCAAGAAAAAGAATCTTGACACACTTATCGATTACGAAAAACAAGCAGGGTTCGATATGTTGAGAAATGAACATAGAGTCATCGAAAAGAATGGTGAAAAACTCTATATTTTAGGAGTTGATAACTGGGGATTAAAACCATTTCCACAATTTGGAGATTTGGACAAAGCACTTGAAAGCGTCCCTGAATCAGCAGCAAAAATATTAATGAGCCATGACCCTACTCATTTTGATTACGTCGTAAAACAACACCCCGGAAACGTCCAACTGACTTTATCAGGACATACTCATGGTATGCAGTTCGGATTGGACTTAAAAAACATAAAATGGTCACCTGTTCAGTATCGTTATCCGAAATGGGCTGATATTTATGAAAGTGAAGGTAAGTTTCTTTATGTAAACAGAGGATTCGGAGTTTTAGGATACCCTGGAAGAGTGGGTGTATTACCGGAGATCACTCTTTTTGAGTTGTCTTAAATTGTATATTTTAGTAGAAATCAAAATATTATAAGTATGAAAGACACTGGAGAAAGGCATATTTTAAATGAAAATTTCAACAATAAATCTGAATTATATCTTCATTTGATGCATATTGCTACTTATGAATATGCCAGAAACTTTGTAAAAAACAAAAAGGTTTTGGACTACGGATGTGGTTCAGGTTATGGTACTCATATGCTATCAGAGAACACAGAAAGCATTATTGGCGCTGATATAAGTGATGAAGCTATTGAGTATGCAAAAAAAGAATATAGCGCTTCTAATTTACGCTTTATGACAATTTCTGAATTGGAAAATGAAAAATTTGATGTTATAACATCTTTTCAAGTTATAGAGCACGTTCCCAACGATCGTGAATATACTGCCCATTTAAAAAAGATGTTGAATCCTGGTGGCATTCTGATTATTTCAACTCCGGATAAAAAGCACAGACTTTTTAGATATATACAACAGCCCTGGAATATCTTCCATCTCAAAGAATACACTCCTGAAAGTTTGCAAAAAATGCTTTTAAAACATTTTAAAAAAGTAGAAATTTTAAAAATAGGTTCTGAGTCGGACTTGGTTTTGGAGGAGATTAAACGAACAAAAAAACAAAGAACAATCACGTTGCCGTCAACTCTGTTTTTTTATCCTTATTTCTTAAGAGTTTTCCTTTTAAAACTTCAAAAAAAATTATTCGATTTTATAAAAAAATCAAAATCCAACAATCAGAAAAACTCTGTACCAAGTACTGCTAAAAACTATTTTTTATCAGAATATTCCTTTAAAGATATTCTCTTTAAAAAAGATATGCAATATTCTACAGATTTATTAGTAATCTGTAAAAATGAATAATAGGATTAAAAAATATAATCTTTCATGCGGGAAGTAGCAAGCTCCTTCTCATTAATCCAGGTAAGGAGGGCATTTAATTTGTCCTCCATTTTTTTTCCTGAAAAGAATTTCCTGTAAAATGGAATCTCAAAAGGATAGGTTTTAAAATCGGTGAACTGCCACGAATTTAAATAGATCAGAACAAAGTCATCATTCTTCAAGGTTTCAAAGACCATATTCTGATAATACTTCATTGGCAATATTTGAAATACAAAATCATTGTATGGCAATTGACTATACGGAGATATACTTTCAGGAATAATACTTAATCCGTCTTCTTCTGAAATTTCAGTGTCTCTTTTTAATCGTTTTAAAGGAAAAAGAATATTTGCATTATCAATATTTGAAACATAATTGAACTCCAATAATTTCAAATTCTCCTGGGGGAACTTCACCTCTTTTTGACGAATTCCCCGGATCTGTTTTCCAAAACATTCCTGGATATATTTCTTCAATTTTTCAATTTCGTGAAGGGTAGAGTTTTTATTATAAAAAGCAATTTCATGCCCGCGGCCTGAAATTGCTTTTATAAGATTTTGAAGTTTTTCAATGATAGAAATTTCAACAAAAAATGTTGCTTTGGTATCGTGAATATCTAAAATTCTAAGAATAGCTTTTGTATTGTCATTTGTTATTTTTAACCTGTCATCATTGGAAATCTGAACTCCATTTTTGGCTTCTGCTTCAATATCTACGATGTTAAAAGTCAATAATATCATTTAAAGTTAATTTTATATAAAATTCATAAACAATTAAAAATGAGACGTTAAAAACACTTTTAATTAAAGCTAAACTTAAAGTAATTAATTTTTATCTAATTTCACTTTAAGATTCTTGATCATATCTTTTGTCATCTCAGAAATTCCAAAATCATAAGTAAGTCCCCAGTCCTTTTTTGCAATTGAATCATCAATTGAAGCTGGCCAAGAGTCTGCAATTTGTTGTCTGAAATCTGGCTTGTAATCGATTGTAAATTCTGGAATTTCTTTCTTGATTTCTTCTGCCAATTCTTTTGGAGTAAAAGACATCCCTCCTAAATTATAAGAAGAACGAACTGTTAAACTTTCTTTTGGAGCATCCATTAGTTTCAAAGTTGCATTGATGGCATCATCCATATACAACATAGGCATTCCTGTATTTTCGGAAATGAAACTTGTATATTTTCCTTGCTCGATCGCTTCATAAAAAATCTCCACTGCATAATCAGTGGTTCCACCTCCAGCTGGGGTCTTCCATGAAATTAATCCAGGATAACGAATACTTCTTACATCTACCCCATACTTATCGAAATAATATTCACACCATTTTTCACCCGCCATTTTAGAAATACCATATACAGTAGTTGGATTCAAAACAACATCCTGCTCTACATTTTCTTTAGGAATTCCTTTACCAAAAACAGCAATTGAACTTGGCCAGAAGATCTTTTTAAGCAATCCTTCTTTTGCCATTTCACAAAAATGAAGTAGAGGCTCAAGATTCAGTTTCCATGCAAAAACCGGTTGTTTTTCTGAGGTTCCGGATAGTAAAGACGCCAAGTGATAAACTGTAGTAATGTCATAATCCTTGATAACCTGTCTTACCAATTGAGTATTGGTAACATCCATTCTCTCATAGTATCCGGCAGAAGTAATTCCTTTCTGCCATCTGTCTAATCCAGATGCTACAACATTTTCAGCTCCGTGGATTTCAACAAGTCTGTTGGTAAGTTCAGTGCCGATCTGACCTAAAGCACCTGTAATCAGTATTTTTTCCGTATAGGATTCCATTTTTATATCTTTTAGATTTTGAACTTTACAAAAGTAAAAAAATCATGCTTACCATAGTAAAAAAAGGTGTGTAAAAACACACCTTTAGAACATTTATAAGATTTCTTAAAAATTTAAATTAAGCCTTGTAAAAAGAAACCTGCCGTTCATCCCGAACTGTGATACATTTCTTGAATACACAAACTGATTCTGATTAGAGAGATCAATAGTAGCTGGCTTATATTCTATATTTCCCGAAGTATTCATAGAAGCCCTTTGAACAGCTGTTGGCCCATAATTTTTATCCGGATAGATATCAAACAGGTTATTTGCACCAATCGTCAAAATAAAACTTTTATTGAACTTATATCCTACTGAAAGATCAGTTATTATTTTTGCACCCCACACCGGATGCTCTGTCTCAACAACACTCCCATTGATCATTTCATAACCAATTTTACCATCCCCATTAACGTCCATCGTATTTGGATCAGTCACTTTTCCGAAATAAACATTTCTTAGAAAAACGCTAAATCTATTGATTTCCAAGGCATTATTAAGTGAAGCCTTAAATCTTGGAACCGCTTCTTCAATATATATACGACTTGTTTCAGAATAATAACGATTGATCTGTCCTGCATTGATTAAAAGATCTGAACCGTGAATATTCCCTACCCTATTTGTTTTAGAAACAGTTACTGCCAGGTCAGAGTTCAATGAAACTTTTGGAGAGAATTTAGCTCTATGTGAAACTACACCCTCCAAGCCTTTTGTTTGGGTGTCAATAGCATTGGCAAAGAATGTTGCTGCATTGGCATTGGCTTTATCAAATTCAACCTGAAGATCATATAGAAAACTTCCACCTGGATAAGTTCCATTGGGTCTCAAAAACTGATCAGTAAGAACCACCCTATTTTTAATTTTAATATAATATCCATCTACCGTAAGCGTAAGGTTAGCCGTAGGTATTTTAGCTGTAAAACCTGCAGAATAGCTTACAGATTCTTCCTGTTTTAATTGAGGAATCCCCAGATTCTTTGCTATTTGAGAATCATTAGAAAAGGTTCCTACTTCAAAAGCCGTCCCACCTACAAACTGTGTAGATGTTGCATTATAATAAATCTGCTGCAAAGATGGAGCACGAAATCCAGTGGAATGCGCAGCCCTAACATTAATCTGATCAGTAAGCTTATATCGGGTAGCTATTTTATAATTAAATGTAGACCCAAAATCTGAATAATTTTCAAACCTTACTGCACCACTCACAAGCCATTTATCCGTAATATCAAGTTCAGTATCCAGATATCCGGCAATGGAACTTCTTCCCTTGTTTAAACTATTTGCAGGCCTGAATCCCGGAAAAACCTGTGCTCCTCCTGGTCGTACTGTTCCCAAAAAATCAGTTGGTTTTAAATTGTCAGGAGTTGAAGCATTTTGAACATTGCCGTTAATATCATATAATGCCCACGAATCCTGCTCTCCGCTTGTAATTTTATACCTTTCAAACCTAGCCTCACCACCAAAAGCAATATTAAATCCTTGAAGCCAGTCAACTTTTGTATCAAAGTCTGCATTAATGGTATTCTGTGAAAAATTTAAGCCTCCGGCATTAAATTCTGTTTTACTTGGATAAGGCATCGAAGCATTAGCTGTATTTTTTATGGTGTAATCAAATGTATTACGTCCAAAAGTATTGCTTATATCATAATTTATATTTCCTATTTTTCCTTTAAAACCAGCAGCGAAAGAAAGATCAATTACATCAGAAGCAATTTCAGGCAAGAAACCATTGGGATAAATGGAAGTAGAAGCCCTGCCCTCATTCGGTCTACGGAAAAATCCACCAGCGTTACCACTTCTGTAAGAAATTCCACCAAAAGCGTAGCCCTGTATAGAGGAAGATAAATCAAATTGAGAGTTCATGAAAAATTGTCCCGATGTCAACCTGGACTGTCCAACCCTCATATTAAAATCATTTCTTGTCAGCCCTCTGTAGGCCAATTCATTTTCTGTAAAATCTGTGCGCAAAAGATCCTGCAATCCAGCAATATTATTTGTGTTTTGAATCTGTGACTGAAAAGAAGGATTAAAATAGCTCACGCCCTGGGCGTATTGATGAATGTAATCAACGATTTGTTGCTGATTAGGTGTATTTCCTATATTACCAAAAAGAGAAGAAATATTAACTCCATTTTCTGATGCTCTTCGTTCAATAGCATTATATGCATTAAAAATATTACCTGTTGCCGTATTAGCTCTTCTCGTCTCGTCTCTTTTCATTAAACTTGCCGTGAAGTTGATGAATCCATTTTTCCCTAGTCCAGTACCATAATTAAGGTCTACCTGATATTTACCTCCATCCCAACCTCCAGTATGATCATTTGAGCCATTACTATTAAAACCTCCAGCCGTAATCGCAGCACTTAATGCATTGGTGTTTTTTTTCATGATCACATTAATAACACCCGCAATAGCATCAGAACCATATTGAGCTGAAGCACCATCTCTTAATACTTCCAAACGTTCTATTGCAAAAGCTGGTAATGCATTTAGATCTGTTCCCACAGAACCTCTACCGGGCGAACCATTTACATTAACTAAAGATGAAGTATGTCTTCTTTTGCCGTTCAATAGAACCAGTACTTGATCTGGTCCTAACCCTCTTAATTGTGCGGGATCTATATGGTCAGTTCCATCGGCAACTGTCGTGGAATTTGATGTAAATGAAGGAGCGGCGTAATTAAGAATTTGATTAAGATCCATCTGCGGAGTCATAACAGATTGTGAGCCAATATTGATAACATCAACAGGCACAGGAGTATCTGTCGCTACCCTCGCTTTATTCCGGGATCCTAATGTAATTTTGATCTCTTCTATATTTTTTGTTTTTGTAGAATCTGTTTGCGCCTGCGCATACATGGAAACTAAAAATAATGAGCCTAAGGAAATAGCTTTTTGGTAATTTTTAATCATATTGCTTTTTTTCCAAAAGTAATGAATTATCTTTAAAAAACAATTTAAACACAATTAAAAGTCAATTTTATTAAATTATAATTATTTAAACCTAACAAATAATAAACAAAATATAACATTATCCACATTTCTGTACAAATGAAACAAATTTAACTAAATCCCTATTTTCACTTAATAGTTATGGGTTAGAAAAGGAAAATTTTGTTAAAAAATATATAATTTTGCTTCAAGGAAAAACAAAATGATATGAAGAAGTTATTATTCGCAGCAATAATTCTAAGTACAAATTTTTATTGGAGTCAGTTTACCGATTTCAACATCGTAAAAGAAGTTAAAGTAAAAAATAAGGGAGTTGTGGTTTCTGCACATCCTTTAGCCAGTGAAGCGGGCGCAAAAGTGATGAAGCTGGGTGGAAATGCTTATGATGCTATTGTCGCCACACAATATGCGCTAGCCGTTGTATACCCTCAAGCCGGAAATATCGGTGGTGGTGGTTTTTTAGTAGGTGTAAAAAATAATGGTGAAAAATTCACTATAGATTATCGGGAAACAGCTCCTAAAAATGCATCAAAGGACATGTATATCGACAAAACAGGAAAGGCGAATACAGATCTTTCTCAAAACGGCAGATTAGCAGTAGGTATTCCCGGAAGCATTGCAGGATTTTTTGCTACTTTAAAATACTGTAAACTTCCTATGGATAAAATTATCCAGCCAGCTATTGATCTAGCAGAAAAAGGATTTGCTATTACAGAAAAAGAAGCAGATATGCTGAACACTCATCAAGAAAGTTTTAAAAAAAATAATAAATCAACCTTTATTTTTGTAAAAAACACCCCATGGAAAGCTGGGGATTTACTGGTTCAGAAAGAGCTTGCAGAGACTTTAAAACTCATCCAAAAATTGGGAGCCAAAGGTTTTTATGAAGGAAAAACAGCTGACCTAATTGTTTCCGAGATGAAAAAAGGAAATGGTATAATTACTTCTGAAGATTTAAAAAATTATAAAGTAGCAGAAAGAAAAGCCCTGGAGTTCGACTATAAGGGAAACAATGTCGTTTCTATGCCGCTGCCATCAAGTGGGGGGATTCTTCTAGCTCAAATGCTTAGAATGGCCAGTTATGAAAATCTGGAAAAATATCAGCTTAACTCTACGCCTGCGGTACAGATCATGGTGGAAGCTGAAAGACGGGCTTATGCAGACAGAGCAGAATATATGGGTGATCCTGATTTTATAGCTGATAAAACAAACTATCTGATTTCTGATGACTACCTAAGAAACAGGTGGAAAAGCTTTAGTTTCTCAAAGGCAACTCCAAGTTCTGAAGTAGGAAAGATCATTAAACAACCTAAAGAATCTACAGAAACCACTCATATTTCAGTCATTGACAAAGATGGAAATGCAGCATCCGTTACTACAACCCTTAATGGATATTATGGAAGTAAGGTTTTTGTTTCTGGTGCAGGATTCTTTCTAAATAACGAGATGGATGATTTCTCAATTAAACCTGGTGTTCCAAATATGTTTGGAGCTGTAGGTGGTGAAGCGAATTCTATTCAGCCAAATAAAAGAATGCTTTCTTCAATGACACCAACCATTTTATTAAAAAACGGAAAACCTTTTATGGTAGTTGGAACACCTGGTGGAACAACGATAGCTACATCAGTTTATCAGTCTATTGTGGATGTGGTGGATTTTAAATTAAATGCTAATATCTCTGTAAATGCTCCTAAATTTCACCATCAGTGGCTTCCAGAGACCGTAACGGTAGAAAATGATTTTCCAGAGTCTACCATTAATGATTTGAAAGCAAAAAACTATGTTATCGAAAAAATAAAACAGATAGGAAAGACAGAAATGATCGTCATTGATAACAATGGAAATATTCACGCTGTTGCAGATGGGCGTGGAGACGATTCTGTTGCCACAGAATAATTTTCTATTTATTAATAAGCACCTTCAACAAAAATACAAAAGGATGGATTAAGGAAAAAAGAGTATTTTTTATGATATCTATCACAAATCGTAACATTTTTTTCTTATTTTTCATCCTTTAATAATGTAATACATCTCCATTGAAAGCAAAACAATTTTATCAGCAGCTTTATTTCCAAGTAATTATAGCCATCATTGCAGGTATACTTTTAGGCAGGTTTTATCCTGAATTAGGAGAAAAAATGAAACCATTAGGTGATGGTTTTATTAAACTTGTAAAAATGATTATTGCTCCAGTGATCTTTATTACTCTGACATTGGGAATTGCTCATATGACTGATCTTAAAAAAGTTGGTAGAATTGCTGTAAAAGCAATGATCTATTTTTTTACATTTTCAACTTTAGCCTTGATCATCGGTCTTATCGTTGGAAACATTTTACAACCTGGTTCTGGGTTAAATATTGACCCTGCCACTCTTTCGGGAGATGTTTCACAATATCAGCAGAAAGCCCACGACACTACACTTACCGGATTTATGATGAATATTATTCCTGAAACATTGTTCAGTCCATTGGTTGGTGAGAATATTCTTCAGGTTCTGCTTGTTGCCATTTTAATGGGAGTAGCTCTTGTTCTTACAAAAGAGAAAAGCCAGAAAATAACAAATTTCCTACAAGATCTTTCAACTCCTATTTTCAAAATAGTTCATATGCTTATGAAGCTAGCCCCTATCGGAGCTTTTGGGGCAATGGCTTTTACGATTGGAAAATACGGACTTCACTCTGTTTTAAATCTCATATTTTTAGTGGGTACATTCTATATCACTTCAATTTTATTTGTTGTCCTGGTATTGGGTGCAGTGGCGTGGTACAATGGTTTTAGCATTTTTAAACTAATGTATTATCTTAAAGAAGAGCTCCTTTTGGTATTAGGGACCAGCTCTTCAGAATCTGCCCTTCCGGGAATTATGGAAAAACTCGAGAAGGCAGGTTGCTCAAAAGCAATTGTAGGATTGGTAGTACCTACAGGCTATTCTTTCAACCTTGATGGCACAAATATCTATATGACCCTGGCTTCATTATTTATCGCACAGGCACTCAATATTCATTTACCTCTTGAGAAACAATTAATGCTATTACTTGTTGCTATGTTAAGCTCTAAAGGTGCTGCTGGAGTTACTGGAGCAGGTTTTGTTACTTTGGCTGCAACATTAGCTGTTGTTCCTGAAATTCCGATCGCAGGAATGACCCTGATCCTTGGAATTGATAAATTTATGAGCGAATGTAGAGCTCTAACCAATGTTATTGGTAATTCAGTTGCTACCGTAGTCGTAGCCAACTGGGAAAAGCAATTAGACAAAGATCAGCTGAAATATTCTTTAAATCATCCACAAGAGATGGAAAAAAAACTAGAAGTTTAGTATAAAGCATTCAAAGTTATCAAAAGAATTTTTTCTTATTTGAATTGGGGGATTTTAAATCAGAATGGTGAGGCTGGCAGGAAGAACTTTAACATGAATGGGAGACTTTATCTTGTTGAATTCACCATCCAAATGCCAGTTTTTGGTATTGACCTTAAATTCAATTTCTGAAACCGGAAGATAAGTCACATAATCATCATCTTTCAATTTTTTGGTAAACATCCTGTAAGCAAATAATGCGGAATAAGTTAATGGAAACTTTTTAACCAAAACCATATCAACTAACCCATCACTTTTACTCGCATTCGGAGCAATATATGCGTTATTACCAAACTGTCGGGTATTTGCAATATTCAACATTAAATATCTGCCATTATACTCTTGATATTTTTCATCCGTAAACTTCACTTTAATCGGTTTATAATTAAAGAATGTTTTAAGTGAAACCTTAATATAATTTTTGAAACCACGATCTGTTTTTTCAAATTCTTTCACCACTTTTCCATCAAACCCTGTCCCTGATACATTAATGGAAAGTTTATCATTTACTGTGAAAGTATCAATTTTCCTAGATTTCTTGGTTTTTATCTTTTCCAACAGCTCATCCAAATTCTTGCTAAACTGGGTTTCGTTGGAAAAACCATTCCCTGAACCTGCAGGGAAAATTGCCAAAATTTTATCGGTATTGATTAGCTGCCTAGCTACAGTAGAAATAGTTCCATCACCTCCTATCGCAACAAAAATATCTATTTCATTGAAATATTGCTGAATAAAATCATCAGTCCCCTGAATGGATTCAGAGATATAATAAAGAGGATTTTCAACCTTTTTCTTCAGTTCATTAAGAAATGGCTGATAATTTTTTTTTGCAGAAAACGGGTTGATGATAAAAGCTACTTTTTCCATTGGAGCAAAAATAAAAAATGCTTCCTGATTTGGAAGCATTATTCTTATTTAATTTTCATTCTTTCTTTAAATGTTGGAATTAAAGTTCCTTTTAAATCCTCCCATGAGACAGGAATAACGATATCTCCCGCTGCATAAGCTGCAATTTCATATGGGCTGTAGTGGAAATATAAATTTTTATCATCAAAATAGAAGTTATCAGATGCCGGGATCACTTCAACTAAAAGCATATCTGAATTTTTCACTTCTCCATCAGCGTCTGTAGTTCCACTGTTAAGTTTATTGATATTCTTCATTAAAATACCTTCCATTTTATTTTTAGGCATTGAGGTAATATCCTTAAGCTCAACTTTTTTATTATTCTTTAGGTCAAAAACTCTTTCAGCATAATTATAATTACCATGTGCCCCACCTTCATAAGAGCTCGACAAATATTCTATATGCATAAAATCATTATTGTTGGATTTCAAAGTCATCGTAAAATCTGAATTCCAATCCTGGTTGAAAGGTAGAGATGCTAAATCTTTACTATCCTTTTTTATAGAAGCAAAATATTCATTTTTTTCTTTTTGCAAAAGGTTCTGAAGCCCCTCTTTTGAAAAATCATTAATGCCTTTGTTACCAAAATAAATACTGTCTAAAAGCTTTTTATCCTTAATTGTTGGAAAAACAAGGAATTTAGAAGAATATTGAACAGAGAGAGAATCACTGATCTTCGTGGAATCATTTACTTTCACAGAGTCTACAATAAATTTTTGAGGCTCTTGTGTCTCCGTTTGGGTTTGCCCGGCATCTTTTGGATCTGTCTTTTTACATGCTGAAAAAACAAAGAAAGAAGATAGCGCTAAAGTAGCAATAATGTTTTTCATATTTTAAATTTTTCATATGAATACAAAAACCATTCAAAAGATGAATGGTTTTATAATTATTTTCATTTTTTTTCTTAACTAGCTGGTACTTTCTGGCTATCAAATTTATCATCATTAAAAGCCAATACCGGAATAAAGATAAAACCTAAGAAGAATAAAAGAATAGTATACAATGGTGTTTCTTTGCTAAATCCTTTTGCAAGCCCATCATTAACCATCCAAGAGGCAAATAGGTTAACAAATGGTATAAAAAATAAGATAATCCACCAAGTTGGTTTTTTAACAATACCAAGAAGAACAATTATATTATAAATCGGAATAAAAGCAGCCCAAGCATCCTCACGCCCTGCTTTCTGGAATATTTTATACATACAATATCCATAAAAAAGATATATGATTAAATAGAAAATCATCATTCCGATTCCAATTCCGGCCGCAGCAGCAGAATCCATCCCATCATAAGGATCTGTTTGTAAAAGAGTTAACATATTATTATTTTTTATTGGTTTGGTCAAATATAGAAAAAAGCTTCTATATACTAGAAGCTTTTTAGTTATTTTTTAATTAAACTTATAACCTGGTTCTCGCTTTTTGAAGCAACCCCCCATATTTGTTTAAATGCAGGATAATATTCTTTGGGATAATCCGGACTAAGAACCTTTGTCGTTGAAGTTACTTCTAACTTATTCCCTTTTTGCTCAGCCATATAACTATACTCAATTTCTTTGTCATCTGTTACAATTTTTTTATTTTTCGGCATTTCTTCAATCACATAACCTTCAGGAATTTCAAAAATCACTTTCTTAGCTTTTGTATATCCTGAAATAAAATCTATCGGATATTTTCTTTCTTCTGTCTGATCAAACTCATTAGAATTTTTATTTAGGAATAGCATTGGATTGATGATCATTTTCTTACCTATCCTATCAATTAAGTTTTCAGATGTAAAGTTCATTGTACTTTCAAAATCTCCATTTTCAAGCACTTTAGAGTCTATATTGGTAAAATCTATGGAAAAGTTGTCTTTATACTGCTTTTTATACTTCTCCATATTATCATCATAACTTTCTTTTGCAGACATTGCATAACTTCCTGTATCTTTATCAGAATAGGTTCCACTAATACCTCCATCTTCATTCATTTTCGCAACAGCAGTAAGATAAGAAAAACTAGGCTTTGCATTAGTCATGGATATTTGCTGTACTTTATCTTTAGAAAGTAAAATTCCAAGACCATTCCAATCTCTTGGAGGCAACATATCAATAGAAGACTGCTTTGAAGTAGCATCATATAAATGAAAATTATCCCCCAATTTAACGGTTGCAATAACAAAATTTAAATTCGAAACATTGGGAGATGCAAGATTGATCATTCCATTACCTACTGTAGAAATCAATAGTGGATCAGCTTTTAATCCAGCCTCTCTAAGCATCATTACTAAAAAAAGGTTAATTTCAGCTGCATTTCCTGTTTTTGTTTCCAATAATTTTTTTATCCCATCTTCTGTTCTTACCCCAGAATATTTGTTCCACGTAAATGTCTTTTGAACATACTTAAAAATGGCATCAGCTTTTTCACTCTCTGAATGTAAATCTAGAATTCCGGCAGGCATATTTTCTTTGGCCAGTTTTGTTCTTTTTAGTTCATCTCCAAAATCTTCATTTTCATACAATCTGTCTTTGATCTTATCCCACGATGAAGAGTATAGTTTCAGCTCTCTAAAATTGGTAGAATGTAATTCTGCACTAATTTTAGTTCTGTAATTTCTATCGTTTTTTATAAACTTTTCCGTCTTAAAACCTTTAAGATTTTCATATCCAAATCTATAGGTTCTGTAATTTGTACCGTACAACATCTTTTCTTCAACCTGTCTGTATTTAGGATTTAGAGAACCTGTGTAATTTACATTATAGGATACATTAGCAGGACTATCCAATACATATTCTGTGTATAATGAAGGAGTATCCGATTCAATTAATATTTGTGGAATTGCATATGTAAATGGAGATGTAACCTCATATTCATATTCTATAACCGAACCATTCTTAACATTGGGAAATGCAAACTTGGTTACCTCTATGTATTTATTCTCTTTGCTTTTATATTTTGAGCTCTTATCAACTTTGGTTGTTAAAACACTCCCATTTTCAAGATTATATGTAAATGCTTTAATTCTAGATACTGACTCTTTATCACTGCCATTTTGATAAAGAGGAATTTCAAGATTTAACCAGTCTTCAGCTTTATCTTTATCATAAATCTTTACTCTGTAAAAAGCTTTTTTTTGAAGAGTCCCATTATTTGAATCAATATTAAAATGTACAGATTTGTATAATATTTCTGCGGGTGCATTTTCATCAAGTACTGATTTTTGTTTTGATAGATCAGCTTCGTTAAATTTGGGTGTATTAAGAAACTCCTGTTTTTGAGCATCAATAAAAATAATATTTATTGATGTAAAAGCGATTAATAATATTTTTTTCATGTTTATATCTTAGTAATTAAAATTTTAGAATTATCCATGTTTACTGTTTTTTTTCTGAATTTGATATACTCGTTGTACTTTTCTTTCGGATATATCCCTTTGTTCACTCTGATGGTTCTGGTTACCTTTAATTCCTCTCCATTTTTTACAAAGTTTAGTTGATACGTTCCAAACTCGGAGGGTAATTTTATATCGGCTGGAACTTCTTCTATTTTATAATTTTTAGGAATTTCAAAACTGATCTGGTAATCATCTTCAAACGACTGCATTATTTCGAAAGGCAATTCCCTCTTTTCATCAGTTTTATAATTATTGTCTGAAAAAATAGGAATAGCCCTGAAGACCATACTATTTCCAGCATTTTTAGAATAATTATTTGCTTTAAAATCAAGACTGTATTGTGCCACTGCATTTTCCCTATCGTTAATAAAATCCTTCATTTCAAGTTTTTCAAAATGTAAAAGACCCAATTGGTTTTTTATAGCCTCATTTTTTTCTTTGGGTGATAACAAAGCATATCTTAAACTATAGTCATATTGGATTCCTGTGAAAGAAAACTGTCCCAGTCCTGTAATACTGTTATCCTCATTGAGCTTAATCTTCAATGTTTGTTTTTCTTTATTCTGTTCAGCAGAATAAGAAGGAGTATCAACAACTTCAATTCCATCTTTACTAACTAAAAGAACATTCCTATCCGTCGTATTATAACTTAAGTGGTTAAAAGCAATCTGCTGAGATGTATTTTCCAACCAGATATTTCCTTTTTCGGAAGGAACCATTAAAATAATATGGTTGCCACCCATTTTTGGAAAATCCTTATCAAAAGAAACTGGTGAAGAATCTGAATTTATCTTACAATAATATGATGGAATTCCAGCTTCATCAAGTAAGATCTTCATATAATTTGACAAAGCTTTACAATCTCCATATCCTTTTTTCTGAACTTCATCAGGCATCATAGGCTGCCAACCACCAATCCCAAGTCCAACAGCTATATACCTGGTTTTACTTTGCATATATTGATATATCTTTCTCACTTTTTCTTCAGTTGAACCTTTCAGCTGAAGAGCTGCCACTTCAGCTTTTATGGAAGGTGTAGAAACAGATACCGGCTGTAAAATGCTATTATAATACCACGATCCAAAATCTTTCCAATTGGTTATACTTCCCTGCTTTCCTTCAAGGTTAAATTTTATAAGTGAAAAACTCACTTTAGGTAAAATTTCAACTGGCTTTGGAAGCAAAAAGGCATCATCAATAGCAGGAACATTCTTATAGGAATACATTTTCCCTGTTCCACTCCCACTCTCTGTAACTGATGCATAATTATACGGAGATGGATATGTTTTTGTACGAAGTTCAATACCTGAATTATTTATTATTTTAAACTGACTGTTTTCTACTGAAGTATTGGTATCGGTAAATGGAACGAAGTCAGGAATGAAAATGGTATTTTCATTCGTTATCTGATAAGAAAATTCAATAGTATACGGATATTGTGTTGGAGTATAGGGTAATGCTAAATATCGACTATCAGAATAAAATACTCCCTGGGAATTATTTGCAAAATCTCCAAAATCTGACTTTGAATATGTTTTTACTTTTTTACCCGACTCATCATAAACGATTACTTTAACATCTGAAATGTGATCTCCTTTTTCATAAGGAATATAAGCTTGTGCTTTAGAATCACCATCTTTATTTAAAACGGTAGTCACAGTATTGATCTGATATTTGATCTCATCAATTTTCTCAATTTGAACAGTTGTATAATCTTTTCGAATAACAACATTAGCATCTTTCTTCAGATTTTCAGGAATTGCCGACACAGGGTAATTCTGAGAGTAGTAAACAGAAGCTACACATACAGCTCCTACGGTCAGGATTTTCATCATTGGTTACAAAAATTTAGCAAAAGTAACGAAATCTTAACAAATGTTAAAATTAAATTTCATGCACAAAAAAAGACTTCATTTCTGAAGTCTTTTTTTTTGTTCTTATATTTTAAAAATTAATTATACATCAATCTTAGCATATTTTGCATTTTTCTCTATAAATTCTCTTCTTGGTGGAACCTCATCTCCCATCAACATTGAGAAAACACTGTCAGCTTCCACTGCATTATCAATCGTTACCTGCTTAAGAATTCTGTGTTCAGGGTTTAGAGTTGTTTCCCAAAGCTGTTCAGGGTTCATTTCCCCAAGACCTTTGTAACGTTGTACCTCAACACCCTTTCCATCCGGAGACATATCTAAAGTAAATTCTTCACGCTCTTTTTCGTTATAAGCATATACTTTTTTGTTTCCTTTCTTTAGTAGATACAAAGGAGGTTGCGCAATATATACATACCCATTCTCAATAAGCTCCTTCATAAAACGGAAAAAGAAGGTCAGAATTAAAGTAGAAATGTGAGAACCATCGATATCGGCATCGGTCATAATAACTACTTTATGATATCTTAATTTAGCCATATTTAATGCCTTACTATCTTCTTCTGTTCCTACAGAAACTCCAAGGGCCGTATAAATATTTTTAATTTCCTCATTATCATACACCTTATGGAGCATGGATTTCTCCACGTTAAGGATTTTACCTCTCAATGGTAAAATAGCCTGGAAATGTCTGTCTCTACCCTGTTTTGCAGTTCCACCTGCGGAATCTCCCTCTACTAAGAAAAGTTCAGATTCTTCGGGACTTTTTGATGAGCAGTCAGATAGTTTACCTGGAAGTCCAGATCCACCCATAGGCGATTTTCTCTGAACCATTTCACGAGCTTTTTTGGCTGCCTGTCTAGCTTTTGCAGCTAAAACTACTTTCTGAACAATAATTTTCGCCTCATTAGGATTTTCTTCCAAAAAGTTGGTCAACATTTCCCCTACAATCTTATCAACAGCTCCAGAAACTTCAGAATTCCCTAATTTAGTTTTTGTCTGTCCTTCAAACTGAGGCTCCATTACTTTTACTGAAATAATAGCCGTTAAACCTTCACGGAAGTCATCACCAGTAATTTCAACTTTTTCTTTTTGAGGAATACCCAGATCATCAGCATATTTCTTCAAAGTTCTCGTCAAAGCACGTCTGAAACCTGCTAAGTGAGTCCCTCCTTCATGGGTATTGATATTATTAACATAAGAATGTAAATTCTCATTAAATGATGTATTATAACGCATTGCCACTTCCACAGGGATACTGTCTCGCTCTCCTTCCATGAAAATTACGTGCTCCATGATAGCCTCACGGCTTCCATCGATAAATTCAACAAATTCTCTCAATCCTCCTTCAGAATGGAAAACTTCTGCAGGAAATGAACCATCTTCATTAGGGTTCCTTTCATCTATAAGAGTTATTGTAATTCCTCTATTAAGAAAAGAAAGTTCTCTTAATCTTGTAGCAAGGGTATCATAATTATAAACAAGTTCCTGGAAAATTGTACTATCCGGCTGAAAGAAAACTTCTGTTCCTCTTTCTGTCGTAACTCCAATTTCAGCAACATCGGCAAGTGCCTTTCCTTCTGAATATTTTTGTTGGTATATTTTACCGTTAAGGCTTACCGTAGCTACTAACAAAGTTGAAAGCGCATTTACACAAGAAACACCTACTCCGTGAAGTCCTCCGGATACTTTATAAGAATCTTTATCAAATTTCCCTCCTGCCCCAATTTTGGTCATTACAACCTCTAAAGCGGATTTTTGTTCTTTTTCATGTAAATCTACGGGAATACCTCTACCATTATCTTTTACAGAAATACTCTCTCCTTTGTGGATGGTAACCAAGATGGTGTCACAGTATCCTGCCAATGCCTCGTCAATAGAGTTATCTACTACTTCATAAACCAAATGATGAAGACCTCTTACTCCTACATCACCAATGTACATTGAAGGACGCATACGAACGTGTTCCATTCCTTCCAATGCCTGAATACTACTAGCTGTATATTGTTTCTGACTCATATAAAATTATTAAATCTTGCTAAGCGCAATGACCTACAAATATCGTGATTTTTTTCGAAATATGAAAGTTAAAATATGTCAAAAAAGACAGAGCTTTCAATGGTAAAGAAGGCTCTTTTTTTCTTAAAAATAACAAAGTTATCACGTATTTCAACAATATCAACTGTTTTAAATCATATGCTCTTCTATAATTAATGCTTAAATTTATTTACTCAAAAATTGATATTATGGACGATTTCATTGCCGCTCGTGCCCAAATGGCCATGTCCCTTGGCTTCCACATTATTTTCTCATGTGTGGGTATGGTAATGCCTTTTTTAATGGCTTTTGCCCACTGGAAATACCTTAAGACCAAAAATGAAGTCTACAAAGGTCTCACTAAAGCCTGGAGTAAAGGGGTAGCTATTTTATTTGCGACTGGTGCTGTTTCCGGAACTATGCTTTCTTTTGAGTTAGGACTTCTGTGGCCACAATTTATGAAACATGCAGGACCCATTTTCGGAATGCCTTTTTCCCTCGAAGGAACGGCATTTTTTATTGAAGCAATAGCTATTGGATTTTTTCTATATGGATGGGATAAATTCAATAAATGGTTTCATTGGTTTTGTGGCTTTTTAGTAGGTTTAAGTGGCTTGGCTTCTGGAATTTTAGTTGTGGCCGCTAACGCATGGATGAACTCTCCGGCAGGTTTTGATTATATCAACGGACAATATTTAAATATAGACCCTATAAAAGCCATGTTCAACGAAGCTTGGTTTCCGCAGGCACTTCATATGACAGTTGCTGCTTTTTGTGCTACCGGATTCGCCGTTGCGGGTGTACATGCTTTTTTAATCATGAGAAAGAGAAATGTAGAGTTCCATACCAAAGCATTTAAAATTGCTGCCGGTTTCGCCTTGATCGGTGCTTTTGGCGCTCCTTTAAGTGGTGATATTGCCGCTAAATCTGTAGCGAAAAGACAACCTATTAAATTGGCTGCAATGGAAGCACATTTTGAGACAGAAAAAGGAGCTGCATTTGTAATTGGTGGTATCCCTGATGAAAAGAAGGGCGAAATAAAATATGCTTTAAAGATCCCAAAAGTATTAAGTTTTCTGGTAAGCAATGATTTCAATGCTGAAGTAAAAGGATTAAATGATTTTCCTAGAGATGAGTGGCCACCAGTTGCTGTTGTACATTATTCTTTTCAGATCATGATCTTTTTTGGTGTTGTTATGATATGCATTGGTATCCTTTATGTTTATTCCCTATTTTTCAAAAAAGAATGGCTGAGTAAAAATTGGTTTCTTAAGACTTTTCTCATTGCTACTCCTTTCGGTTATATTGCTTTAGAAGCAGGATGGACAGTTACTGAAGTCGGTAGGCAACCCTGGATCATCTATGGGATCATGCGAACCGTTGATGCTGTAACTCCAATGCCGGGAATCCAGTATTCATTCTATTTTTTCACAGCAATTTTCGTTTCCTTATCATTGATCTTAATTTTTCTTTTAAAAAGACAGATCCAAATGGTACCGAAACTTTACGACCCTACAGATACTCAGTTTAATTCTAAAAATACGAAATCATGATCTATGTTGTTATTGGCTTTCTCTGGCTTTCAATTTGCCTTTATGTAATCTTAGGAGGAGCAGATTTCGGCGCTGGAATTGTAGAATTGTTTACCAATAAAAAATCACGCCATAAAACTAAGGAGATCATGTATGAATCTATTGCTCCTGTATGGGAGGCTAATCATATGTGGCTGATCATCGCAATTGTTATCTTATTTGTAGGCTTTCCTGAAATTTATACAACCATGTCCACCTATTTGCATATTCCTTTGGTTCTTATGCTGGTAGGAATTATTGCAAGAGGTACAGCTTTTACTTTCAGACATTATGATGCAGTAAAGGATGACTGGCAGTTTTTATATACACAGATCTTTTATTACGCAAGCCTTTTAACTCCTTTTTTCTTGGGATTAATTGCTGCTGCTACCGTTTCTCAGTCTATAAATCCTGATGCGACCACCTTTTTAGACTTATATATTTTCAGTTGGCTTAATTGGTTTGGCGTTGCTGTAGGTTTGTTTACAGTATCACTTTGCGCCTATCTGGCGTCTATATTTTCGTTAAGAGAAACAACAGACAGATTAGAATTAAGTTTGATGATCAGAAAATCTAAACAAACAATGCTATTTGTGGTTATTACGGGAGCATTGGTATTTCTTTCCGCTTATCTTTCTGGAATTCCTTTAGTAAAGTGGGTCTTCTCAAAACCTCTGGGAATTATGTCTATTGCTTTTGCTACTGTTGCTTTAGGATTGATATTCCGTGCTATGAAACGACGCAAACTACTTCCTGTACGTGCTTTAGCTGGATTTCAGGTAATTATGATTTTAATTGCAGCAACCTATCAACATAATCCTGATATTATTTTATTAGGCAATGGACAACATCTTTCTTTATTAGAACATGTAGCCGCACCAAAAACAATCTCAGCACTAGCCTGGGCATTAATGCTCGGTTCATTATTTATTCTGCCGTTTTTGTTTTATCTGATGTTCTCATTTAGTAAACTGAGAAAATAGAAAATTATTTTTTAAGCAAAACGATTACAACTCTCCTATTCTTGGTCCTGTCAACTTCCGTTTGCTCGGGATAAACGACTGGATCAAGATGCCCTTGTCCACTTGCTTTTATCCGACTGGATTCTATTCCTTGCTTTTGAAGAAATTCTTTTATAGCGCTGGCTCTTGTATACGAAAGATTAAAAGTATTCAAATCAAGATCTTTACCATCAAAATTATCATAGTCACAACAAATATGTCCTTGCAATTCAACCTCCATTGCTGGATTATCCCTCAATATCTTAAATAATTGGAAAAGTGTTTCGTTACCTGAGGAAAGCCAGATATGTCTGCCTCCTATAAAATTGACATTGGGAAGCGAATAAGTATTCTGAACCTTCATTTCAGAAACTTTTAAGCCCAAAAAACTTGGGAAAGTTTTGCCTGAAATCTTTTCTCCTTCAGCAAATTCTCTATCAATAAAAATATCTACTCTTCTATTCTTTCCACGCAACTCTTCTGAACTGTTATCATTAATCTGTTTTTCTTCACCCAGACCGACAATATTTTCCAATTTTATGTTATCCGTAATTTTCGTTTTTAGATATTTACTAACTGTATTGGCTCGATTTTCAGATAATATCCTATTATAATTGATACTTCCTACAGAATCACAGTTTCCAAAAATCCTGAATTTTAAATTGTTCTTTAGCTGAGCCAAACTATCTAATTTCTTTTCAGATTGTTTATCAAGCTCATACGAACCGTGAGCAAAATATATAGATTGAATCATTTGGGAATGAATTTCAACACATAAAAACAAAAAAAATAAAACAAAGAGTTTCATCGAAATTGAGTTTTCTAAATAACGGGAAATATCAACTTATAGTTTATAGCACAAAAAAATCCTGAAGCATTGTTCAGGATTTAATATATTATTGTAAAGTTTTTAAACCAGTTTCATCAGAACCTGATCCTCAATCTTCTCTACTTTTACTAAATTATTTTTGGTTAAAGTCTTAGATGCTTTATCCCATTTTTTTCCAGATAGCTGGCTTCTTTCTTTAACTTCAGCTAAAGAGAATGGTTCCTCCTGAGAGTTTAAGATCTCAAGGATCACTTTTTCATCTTCACCTAATTCAATTTGAGGAACTGTTTTTTCCGGTCTCATCTGAGGGAAGAATAATACTTCCTGAATTGATGCATTATCCGTTAAGAACATGATCAATCTGTCCATCCCAATTCCTAATCCTGAAGTTGGCGGCATACCGTATTCCAAAGCTCTTAAGAAGTCCTGGTCGATAAACATCGCTTCATCGTCACCTCTTTCTGATAAAGTCATTTGTGCTTCGAAACGTTCTCTCTGATCGATTGGGTCATTTAACTCAGAATATGCGTTCGCAATTTCTTTTCCACAAACCATTAGTTCAAAACGCTCTGTTAAGCCTTCTTTGCTTCTGTGTTTCTTCGTTAATGGAGACATTTCAATAGGATAATCAGTAATAAAAGTTGGCTGAATGAAGTTTCCTTCACATTTTTCACCGAAGATCTCATCAATTAATTTTCCTTTACCCATTGTTTCATTTACATCGATTCCGATAGATTTAGCAAAAACAAACAATTCCTGCTCAGTCTTTCCTGTAATATCAAAACCTGTATATTTTTGGATCGCTTCGGTCATAGAAACTCTTGGATAAGGAGCTTTCCAATTAATGGTATGTTCTCCAAAAGTAGATTCTGCATTTCCGTTCACCTGACCTGCACAGAATTCCAATAATTTCTCTGTGAAATGCATCATCCAGTTGTAATCTTTGTAGGCTACATAGATTTCCATCGCTGTAAACTCTGGATTATGTGTTCTGTCCATCCCTTCATTTCTGAAGTTTTTAGAAAACTCATATACCCCATCAAATCCACCCACGATCAATCTTTTAAGATATAGTTCGTTGGCAATTCTTAAATATAAAGGAATATCTAAGGCATTGTGATGCGTAATAAAAGGCTTTGCAGCAGCTCCTCCCGGAATCGACTGAAGAATAGGTGTTTCCACTTCAAAGTATCCAGCATCATTAAAGAAAGTCCTCATGGCATTGAACAGTTTTGTTCTCTTTACAAAGATCTCTTTAATATGAGGATTTACTGTTAAATCTACATAACGTTGTCTGTATCTTAATTCAGGGTCGTTAAACGCATCATGTATTACGCCATTCTCATCCGTCTTCGCTTGTGGAAGAGGACGTAGAGATTTAGTAAGAAGCGTAAAGTTCTTTACCAATACCGTCTTCTCTCCTACCTGCGTGGTAAAAAGATCACCTCCAATACCGATAATATCTCCGATATCTAAAAGATGCTTATAAACTTCATTATATAAGGTTTTATCTTCTCCCGTACAAATTTCATCTCTGTTGAAATACACCTGAATTTTACCTGTAGAATCCTGCAATTCAGCAAAAGAAGCCTTCCCTTGAATTCTTCGGGACATCAATCTGCCAGCAATCTTCACCTGTTTACTTTCAGAAAAATCCTGTTTTATAGATTCTGTTGTATCTGTAATTTTGTATTCTTCTGCAGGGAACGCATTGATTCCCATTTCAACAAGCTTATTAAGCTTTTCTCTTCTAATGATTTCTTGTTCTGATAATTGCATTTCTTATTTTTCTAAAAGCCTACAAATTTAGGCATTTTTGAGTTGACTGTCAATGACTTTTACCAGAAATATAATTTATTTCTGTAAAAATGCAGTTAAAGAGAAAGTTATTTTACAAGAACCAATCTTTTCGGTCCTGTTGAGGAATAAACGTCCAAGCCAGTATTCTACTTATCTTTTGTCCCTGAGCCATATCAACGGTTTTAAAATCTGCTACTTTGACTTTTTTTAAGAGTCTGGTTAGCTTATGTAAATTATCCTTTTTAGAAACTAAACAGGTAAACCAGAGGATTTGAGACCCGTATAATGTACTTTCATTGATCATATTTGCAATGAAAGCCAGTTCACCACCTTCGCACCACAATTCTGATTGTTGTCCACCAAAATTAAGTAAAGGTTTCTGCACTTTTGACCTGTTAAGATTTTTAGTTTTCCTGACATTTCCTTTTAGTGCAGATTCTTCTGAATCATGAAAAGGAGGATTACACATCGAAAATGCAAACCGATCTCCAACACCAATAATGTTCTTGAATATATTATTGGGTTTCAACTGTTGTTTTAATTGAATAGCAAATGACAAATCGGGATTATGGTCTAAAATACGTTGGGCATTTTCCAAAGAATCTTTATTGATATCTGTACCCAACATTTTCCATCCATAAGATCTATGGGCAATTAAGGGATAAACTAAGTTTGCCCCCACTCCCACATCTAAACCAGATATCGAAATTCCGCTTGGAATTTCACTTTGCTGTTCGGATAATAAATCTGCAATATAATGTACATAATCAGCTCGTCCTGGAATGGGTGGACATAGATTAGCCTCAGGAATGTCCCAATTCTTAATATTATAAAAGTGCAGCAATAAAGCTTTATTAAGCAGTTTAACCGCCTTTGGAAGGCTGAAATTAATGGTTACCCTTTGATAAGCATTAATGAAAACATACTGTTTCAGTTCTGGCACACAAGAAATAAGTTGATCAAAATCATAGGGATTGCGATGTAAATTTCTTGTGTGCAGACTGGATTTTTCAGTAGTCATATTTTATTTTTTCTGACTTAAAATATATTCTACCATTTTTTTAGCATCTTCTTTAGATACCTGAGGATGGGGTTGCATGGGTACACTTCCCCAAGCTCCACTTCCGCCTTCTATAATTTTGGAAGCCAGCATTTCAATATCTTTTTCAGAATACTTATCTGCTATTTCCTGATAAGAAGGTCCTATCATTCTTTCATTTACCGTATGACACCCTGTACAATCTAATGTTTCAATAATCTGACTTCCCGAAAGATTAGTTTTTGCAGGTTCCGAAACAACAGATGTTTCTGAAGAGGAAGCGTCAACAGGTGTATTTTCTTTTTTGGAACAGGAAAGAATTAAAAATCCAATGCATCCTGTCAAAAATAATTTCTTCATTATTTTTTCGCAGTAGAGTCTGTTTTAGCAGCTGGTGCTGGTGTTGCAGCAACAGGTGCAGCAGCGGTAGCAGGTTTAGCTTTTGTAGAATCTACAACAGTCGTTGCTTCAGGTTCTTCAAGCATTGTGTTGCTGTCTTGTAATGAATGATCTGGGGCTTTTTTGCAGTTTACAACTAATAAACCTCCGATAAATGCAAGTGCTAATACTTTTTTCATTATTTTTTCTATAAAATTTAAGCAAAAGTATAAAAAATAAATTTTTAAACTGATGATAAATATCCCTTTTAATAATAATTTATCTGGAATATAATCATTAAATGGTCGCATATTTAAATAAAAATTTTAATTTTAAACCATGATCTTTATTTCTAAAATTCTGTTTTTCACAAGCCATCATGGTTTTTATACTGTGATACTTCTTATTATTTTTTTCTGTTTTCTGTCATTTATTACTAAAAAGTGGTGGATGCTGCTTCCTATTATTCCTTTGTCAATTGCAAATGGGTTCGCAGGACAGTTTTTAAATGCATGGTTTTTAAATAAATACGGCATTGAAAGCACAGCAATAATCACTTCAGATGTTGAAACAAATTCTACCTTAAATGATCAGTATATCCATGATTATGAAGCCATTGTAAAGAAACAGGATGGAAAATATGCGACTACGAATTTTTCAACCACCTCAGCATCCATATACCCTATTGAAAATGCCATTCGTATCCCACAAGTAAACAAGACTTTTCCTGTAAAATACATTCCGGGTTATGAGAAAAATATAGTCATTCTTTACAATGAATCTGAGGAAGGTAAAAACTTACGTCAATATGAAATGCAGGCTCCCATTAATACTGCAAAAATTAAATATGAAGCAGATCCGACCAATAAAGAATTTATACAAGAATACATTTCCGCTTTAGAGGCTTATTTACAGGTATATAACGATAAAAATTACAGCATAAAATTAGAAGAATTGAAGAATAATTTAAAACAATTGAAATAGTTAATTTTATCTTAAGTTTTTTTAATTTTCATTTTTTTTAGTTTTTGATAATAAAAAATTATCTACATTTGTGCCATGTTTAATACGAGCAATAATTTTTGGTGGTGGCATTCAAACTCTTCGTCGGGTCTGAAGTTATTATCATGTTGCTAACTGTTAAGCTACGCTTACAGAAAATAAGATAAAACAAAATACAAAGACTTTGACGGATTCCGTTGAAGTCTTTTTTTTATTATTTAATCTCAAACAAAATAAAACAGCAAATGTTTAACAAAAAAATAAAAGTAAAAACAGTTTCGAAAAAAACATTGGGGGATCTCCAGACTCCAATGAATATCTATCTACAAATCAGAGATAAATTTAGAGATACCATTCTTTTGGAGAGTTCAGATTCTAAAAATATCGATAATAATTTTTCTTTTATTGCAGTAAATGCCATTGCTGGAATTGAGGTAAAGAATCTAAAAGAGTTTGAAATAAAGCTTCCCAATTCAGAACCTGTAAAACAATTCATCATCGATCATAAGATAGCAGATATTCTGCATGATTTTTCTTCAGTTTTCGACTGTGAGAAAACAGCAGATCCTATTGAAGAAACTGCACAAAATCTTTTTGGATATACCAGTTTTGAAGCAGTTCAGTTTTTTGAGAATGTCAATTTTAAAGCACAAAGTGAAGAGGTTGAAATTCCTTTAGTCAGATACAGACTATACCAATATGTCATTGCTATTAATCATTACAATGATGAGATGCATTTTATTGAAAATCAAATTGAAGGTGTTAAATCTGAACTTTATACGTTGGAAAATTTAATAAAGAACAAAAGCTCAGTAGTCTATCCTTTCGAAAAAACGGGGGCGGAAACTTCAAACATTACTGATGAAGAATATCTTGAATTGGTAAAAACAGCTCAGAGACACTGTATGCGAGGAGACGTTTTCCAATTGGTACTAAGCAGAAGGTTTGAGCAAAAATTCCTGGGTGATGAGTTCAATGTGTATCGAGCTTTAAGAAATATCAATCCTTCTCCTTATTTATTCTTTTTCGATTATGGAGACTATAAATTATTTGGATCCAGTCCCGAAAGCCAGTTAATTATTAAAGATCATAAAGCGATCATCCACCCTATTGCCGGAACATTCAAAAGAACCGGAAACTTTGATATCGATCTGCAGTCTATTGAGGAATTAAAAAATGATCCTAAAGAAAACGCAGAACATACCATGTTGGTGGATCTGGCAAGAAATGATCTTGGGAAAATGGGGAAAAATATTACCGTTACCAAATTGAAAGAAATTCAGCTTTTTTCTCACGTTATCCATATGGTAAGTGAAGTTACAGCGGAATTACCAAGAGATACGAATCCTTTTGAGGTTGTTTCATCCACCTTTCCACAAGGAACTCTAAGTGGCGCACCCAAGCACAAAGCTCTTCAGCTGATCAATAAATATGAAAAAGATTCCCGTGGCTATTACGGAGGTTGCATTGGAATGGTGGGACTTAATGGAACCTGTAATCAGGCAATCATGATCCGAACTTTTCTAAGTAAAAACAATACGTTATTTTATCAGGCAGGAGCAGGATTAGTAGCCAAATCAAACCCTGAAAGTGAATTACAGGAAGTTAATAATAAACTAAATGCATTAAAAAAGGCAGTAGAAAAAGCTGACAAACTAAATTATTAGTTGTTTGTACTTTAATGTTAAAATTTTGTACAATAAATGCTAACCAATAATGATAAATAAAGAGATGAATAAAAATATAGAAGGTCAATCAACAGCTAAAGTTTTAGTTTTTGATAATTATGATAGCTTTACCTATAATCTTGTACAGATTATTGAAAAAATTCTGGATCAAAAAGTAGATGTCTTCAGAAACGATGAAATAAGTTTAGAAGATATTGACAAATATGATAAAATCATTCTGTCACCCGGTCCGGGAATTCCTGAAGAATCAGGGATTTTATTGGATTTAATCAGAAAATATGCCTCCACAAAAAGTATTCTGGGAGTTTGCCTTGGGCAGCAAGCTATTGCCGAGGCTTTTGGTGGAAAGCTAATTAATCTTTCTGAAATTTTTCATGGCGTAGCCACGACGGCTGAACTGACAAAAGATAAAACAAAACTCTTTCAAAATTTATCTTCAGGACTTGAGGTAGGAAGATATCACAGTTGGGCTGTAGATCCCGACCAATTTCCTGAAGAACTGGAAATAACAGCTGTTGATAAAGATGGAATGATTATGGCCTTGCAGCATAAAACCTATGATGTACATGGTGTACAGTTTCATCCTGAAAGTATTTTAACTCCTGATGGAGAAGTAATCATTAAAAACTTCCTTTTACATTGAAAACATTAGAAAGCACCTCAACCATAAAAACACCACAAATGAAAGAAATTTTGCAATATTTGTTTAATCATCATACCTTATCAAAATCTGAAGCTAAGGCTATCATGATTGAAATTGCTCAAAATAAGTTTAACACAACGGAGGTCACTGCCTTTATTAGTGTTTTCCTTATGCGTAATATTACGTTGAGAGAATTGGAAGGCTTTAGAGAAGCATTGTTACAAATGGCTGTTCCTGTAAATATAGATGCCAGTGATGCTATAGATATTGTTGGAACCGGAGGTGATGGGAAAAACACTATTAATATTTCAACATTGGCAAGTTTTGTTATTGCCGGAGCCGGGCAAAAAGTAACTAAACATGGAAATTATGGAGCTTCAGCAGTTACAGGTTCTTCCAATGTTTTAGAAGAGCTCGGTTATCAAATGAATAATGACTCTGAAAAGCTAAGCCGTGATCTTGAAAAAGCCAATATCTGCTTTTTACATGCTCCCTACTTTCATCCTGCCCTTCAATCTGTTGGTGCATTACGAAAATCGCTAGGGTTAAGAACATTTTTTAATTTATTAGGTCCGTTGGTAAATCCTGCTAAACCAAAATTTTCCGTGATCGGAGTTTATAATCTGGAGATTGCAAGGATTTATCAATATCTATTACAAAAAGATTCCCAGGAGTTTATTCTTGTTCATGGTCTGGATGGTTATGATGAAATAAGCTTAACCCATGACAGTAAAATTATTACCAAAAAAGGTGAGAATATTTATTCAGCGGAAGATCTTGGATTTGATCCGGTAACTCCAGAAAGCATACAGGCAGGTAAAACAATTCAGGAAGCGGCAACTATTTTCAGAAACATTTTAGAAGGTAAGGGAACAGAATCACAAAACTCTGTGGTTTTGGCAAATGCTTCCATTGCGCTTTATCATACCGAAAAATTCGGGAGTTATGATGATTGCCTTTTATTGGCTCAGGAAAGTTTACAAAGTGGTAGAGCTTTGAGAAGTATGGAACTATTACTGGAATAATAACAATGGATAAGATTTGATTGAAATAAAAGCATAAAAAAACACACATTAAATGACCATATTAGATAAAATTATATCGAAAAAAAAGGAAGAGGTTGCTTTTTCAAAGGCAAGTATTTCCATTGAAGAATTAAAAGATTCTGTTTTTTTTGGAAGACAAACCAAATCTTTAAAAACGTCGCTAAAAGAAAAAAGCGGAATTATTGCCGAATTTAAAAGACAGTCACCATCAAAAGGAATTATCAACAACAAGGTTTCTCCTTTAGAGGTTGTTTCTGCGTATGAAAATTTTGGAGCAAGCGGAATTTCTATTCTGACAGATAGCGATTTTTTTGGGGGGAGTTTCGAAGATATCCTTAGTGTTCGGGATCATATTGCAGTTCCTATTCTTAGAAAAGACTTTATGATCGACGAATACCAGTTCTATGAAGCGAAAAATATGGGTGCTGATGTAATCCTATTAATTGCTGCTTGTCTTTCTCCTGCGCAGGTTTTGGAATTCACAGATTTATCTCATAAGCTCGGATTGGAGGTTCTACTGGAAATCCATACTGAAGAAGAACTGAAGCACTACCACTCTGCCATTGATTTGGTGGGAGTAAATAACAGGAATTTAAAAGATTTTAAAGTTGACCTACAACATTCTGTTAAATTGAAAAATCAGCTACCAAAGGAAGTCTTATCTGTTGCAGAAAGTGGAATTTATCATATTGAAGATTTTCATTATTTGAAAGAAAAGGGTTTTGATGGATTTTTGATGGGTGAATATTTTATGAAGAATGAAAATCCTGCGAAGGCATTTGAGGAATTTATCGATAATGTAGCTGTATAATGACAGACAACAACTTACATATAAAAGTTTGCGGTTTATCAGAACTCGATCAAATTCACGAATTAATTTCTATGAATATTGACTTCCTTGGATTTATATTCTATAAAAAATCACCCAGATATGCACTTAATCGTTTAAGTTTAAAAGATATTTCGAAAATTATTCATGAGGGAAAAGTAGGTGTTTTTGTAAATGCGGAACCAGATATTATATTAGAAATTGCGAAACAGGCTGATCTGAATTTCATTCAGCTTCATGGTGACGAAAGCCTGCATTATATTTCGGAATTAAGAAAAAAGCTAAACCCTGCTACTAAGATTATAAAAGTATTTAGAATAGCCAACACAATAGAAGAGCTGAAGTCTACAATTAAACATTTACAATTCGATGTGGACTACATTTTGTTTGATACAGACAGTCAGTCATTTGGAGGAACAGGAAAGCAATTTGACTGGTCATTATTGAATGAATTGGAAATAAAAATCCCCTATTTCTTAAGTGGAGGGATCTCAGAAGAAAATATTGATAACGTAAAAATCCTGAATCAAAGGCCTTTTGCTCTGGATATCAATTCAAAATTTGAGATCACACCAGGAATTAAGGATTTGGAAAAAGTACGTTTATTTAAGTCTAACCTATTAAACTCAAACCTATGAATATAAAATCATTAAAAAAACAGTTTTATCAGGTATTGTTTCCACCAAGGTTTGATAATAAAAATGTAAAAAAACTTTATCAATTTATATCCGAAAATGATAGTACAACGGACTTCTGGGAAATGGGAGGTTTATTATCCCAATTTATTGATATCATTAAAGATTTTGATGAACTGGACATTCAATATTTTTTTAAAACCATTCATTTATGGGATGGATATCATCTGGTGATGATCGCAGACAAACTTATGGAAAACACGGTTAGAACCAATGTTAACTATGATTTGGGGAAAATATACTTTAAGATCTTCCTATCATATGAAAAATTAGACTCTTATTATTTACTGGACAATCTGGAACTGATATTTAAAATGTATCACTCAAAACTTGATATGGAAACTTTAATCAGTATAGCGAGTAAAATAAAATTTTTATATATGAACAAGCAGATCACCAGACAACAGTTTGATCATAATCTGTCATTTATCAATAATGTAAACAATGATTTATAATATTAAAAAGACAGAATAGCTGGCAGACTTTAAAATAAAAAGACCCATAGAGCTTTGGGAAAAGAAAATGATATCTCAATTATTCACTTATCTGAAGAAAATAAAAACCTGCTCAAACAGCTTGATTCAACGGATCCCGATTATTTAATACAATAACAATAAAGAAAATGAATTATAAAAACCCGGATAAGAATGGATATTATGGAGAATTCGGAGGGGCTTTCATTCCTGAAATGCTTTACCCCAATGTAGAAGAGCTCCAAAAAAACTATCTTGAAATCATCGAATCTGAAGAATTTCAGAAAGAATATCAGGATTTACTAAAAAACTATGTAGGACGAGCTACTCCACTTTATTTTGCGAAGAATTTAAGTAATAAATACAATACGAACATTTATTTAAAAAGAGAAGATCTCAATCACACAGGAGCACACAAAATCAACAATGCACTTGGTCAGGTACTATTGGCAAAACGTCTTGGAAAAACCAGGATCATTGCTGAAACCGGTGCTGGACAACATGGTGTTGCCACAGCTACAGCCTGTGCTTTGCTTGGGTTGGAATGCATCGTTTATATGGGTGAAGTAGATATTCAAAGACAGGCTCCCAATGTAGCAAGAATGAAAATGTTGGGTGCAGAAGTGATTCCTGCAACTTCAGGATCAAAGACATTAAAAGATGCCGTTAATGAAGCCTTAAGGGATTGGATCAACCACCCGGTAACCACCCACTATGTGATTGGAAGTGTGGTAGGACCGCATCCTTTTCCTGATCTTGTTGCCAGATTTCAAAGTATTATTTCAAAAGAGATCAGGGAACAGCTTAAGGAACAGATCGGAAGAGAGAACCCTGATTATGTCATCGCCTGTGTGGGTGGTGGAAGCAATGCCGCAGGAACTTTCTATCATTTTGTAGAAGAAGAAAGTGTAAAAATTATTGCCGCAGAAGCAGGTGGTTTCGGCGTAGAATCAGGGAAATCAGCTGCTACTACTTTTCTTGGAACTTTAGGTGTTTTACACGGCAGTAAAAGTCTTGTTATGCAGACGAATGACGGGCAGGTAATTGAGCCCCACTCTATTTCTGCAGGTTTAGATTATCCGGGAATCGGACCGTTTCATGCTCATTTATTTAAAGAAAAGCGTGCTGAATTTTTCAGCATCAATGATGATGAAGCCTTAAAATGTGCTTTTGAACTGACCAAACTAGAGGGTATCATTCCTGCATTGGAAAGCTCTCACGCTCTGGCAGTTTTAGATAAAAAGAAATTCAATGAAAATGATATTGTTGTCATCTGTTTAAGCGGACGTGGTGACAAGGATATGGAAACGTACTTAGCTAATCTTTAATCTGTAAAAAGTATTTATGTAAAATGATTTTGAAAGTTGCCAAAGAAAATCATGCTTCTTTAATTTAAGATGATAATTCACTGGAGATATCATCAATATATTATACATGAATACATCAATACAATTTAACTCTATGAAAAAACTCAACATATACTTCACGGCGGGGATTCCACAACTGGAAGATACTGCTGATATTATAAAATTAATACAGGATTCCGGAGCGGATATGATGGAAATCGGAATGCCTTATTCTGATCCTGTCGCTGATGGGCCAGTTATTCAGAAAGCCCATGAACTGGCCCTGGAAAATGGCATGACGATTAAAAAACTACTTTCACAACTGAAATCCATTAAAAATGAGATCAAAATTCCGATTATTTTAATGGGTTACATTAATCCTGTTTTAAGTTTTGGTTTCGAAAATTTCTGCAAAGAATGTTCGGAAAGTGGAGTTTCAGGCTTAATTATTCCCGACCTTCCTCCTATTGAATTCGAGAAAAACTATCAGCAAATCCTTAAGAAGTATGATCTCAATTTTACATTTTTAATCACCCCTGAAACTTCGGATGAAAGGATTTTATATTTGGATTCTCTAAGTTCAGGATTTTTATATGCTGTAAGTTCCTCATCTACAACAGGAAATAAAAATGCTGTTTTGAAAAATGAAGACTATCTTTCCAGGATAGCCTCTCTTCCGCTTAAAAATCCGGTGATGATTGGCTTTGGAATAAAATCTAAAGAAGATTTTGAAAACGTAACCGAAAAAGCGGATGGTGGAATTATAGGAACTGCTTTCGTGAATATATTATTGCAAAATAAAGATTGGAAGATCAATGCCATAGATTTTATAAATTCAATAAAGAATTAAAAATCACTAAATTTGTATCGAAAAATGGTATGATATCAACATATGAATACAAATCAAAATAAAGTAGTAGACTTCGAAGATTTAGGCATCAAGGATTATCAGTCCTCATGGGATTATCAGGAAAAACTGATGAAGGATATTATTGATACCAAAATAAAAAATCGTGATCTCCCTGCTGAACAGCATATGACCACTCCCAATCATTTACTTTTAGTAGAGCATCCTCATGTTTATACTTTGGGAAAAAGCGGACATGAAGAAAACATGTTAGCCGGTATTGATCAATTGAAGGAGATCGATGCTACTTTTGTAAAGGTCAATCGTGGTGGAGATATTACTTATCATGGATATGGACAGGTTGTGGGTTATCCTATTTTAGATCTTGAAAACTTCTTTACGGATATCCATTTGTATATGAGGAATCTGGAAGAAGTAATTATCAGAACTATTGGAGAATATGGTCTCAAAGGAGAGCGTTCCCAAGGAGAAACAGGCGTTTGGCTGGATCCAGGGAAACCTTATGCCAGAAAGATCTGTGCAATGGGCGTAAAAGCTTCTCGTTGGGTGACCTTACATGGCTTTGCTTTAAATGTGAATACCGATATGCGATATTTTGAGTATATTATACCTTGCGGCATAAAAGATAAACAGGTTACTTCCTTAAAAAGAGAACTTGAAAGAGAGCTTTCTCCTGAAGAAATGAAGGATATCAAAACTAAGATCACAAAGCATTTTGCGGATGTTTTTGGAGCTGAAATAACTCATAAAAAACCAGTAACTATAACTAATTTCTAAAAATTACTTCTTGTTATTCCGTAGGAATCTAAATTTAGAATTGTATATTAAAGTCTAGATTCCTACGGAATAACAAAGTCCCATGTTTTAATTATATATTTATTATTTTACGATTAATTTCGTCGGATTCCTGTTTAAGATAATTCTAATAATATTCAAAATATTTTTATATTAGATAGAACTTTAACTATGGATAATGGATAAAAAAGCAAAAAATATATTGTTTAAAACATATTGGAAAAATGGCTGGATCGAAGACGGAGAAAGGCAAATAAGTTCCACAGATTTTGAGTATGCAAAATCAATGGGATTAATGTTTGATCCAATAACCACAACACATGATAAATGTTTAGAAGATATATTTAAAATTCTCCCAACCATTTCATTTGATAAAATTTCAAAAGCTTTTTTAAGCAGTCTTTCAACCAGACGTTTGGACTGGCGTTCGGGCTTGGCTTCATATTTTATTGCCAAACAATTAATTCCACATTCATATACTAAAGTAGTAAGTGGAGAAAGCTATGATGAAAATGGAGAAGTAAGTCATAGAAGTTACACTTGTGGTATTTGTAGGGATCTAAAGTATGGTATTATTGGTGATAAGGAATATAAAAATGAAGACCTGAATGTCCTGAATTTTGAAAGAATAAAATGGGGCGGTGTTCGACATGGAGATTTAATCTACACCCTATTTGATTTACAACAATTACAACAGGCCCAAATTCCCCAACCAACCGATGAGGATGTTTCTATTTTTAAAACCATCTTAAATACAATTGAAAATTCGCAACCTGGTGACTATCCAAGTGCGTTAGAAAAGAATTTGGCAGATGTCCTGAAATCAACAAAACCTGAAAGAAAAGTATTAATTGAAATACTGGCTTGTATAGAAATACTAAAACCAAATTCATATGATAGACCTAGCAGAGGAAAAAATGATTGGGTTTTTGTAGAATACTGGCGTGGTGAAGACCAATACAATCAGGAAGCTGTGGACAAATATTTTAAAAACTATATTTAAAAAAAGCTTGGTTTTATTTGATTAAAAAAATCTAGAAGTTTTGCTTTGGATTTACTATTTTGCAATCGATCTTACACAACTTTTAATCTAAACTTAACACCAAATGAAATCAATAGTTAAGCTCTTTTGTTATCTGCTATTATTCTTTGTCCATCCCTATTTGTATGCACAAAAAGATAATTACACAAAAAAGATTGACAGTTTAATTGAGATTAAAAGTCCCAGAAAGTTCAATGGTGTTGTTTTGATCACCAAAAATGATAAGATTAAATATTTCAAAGCATTTGGTGTTGCCAATATTAATACGGGAACTCCTTTAAAAATGGATGACCAGTTTGAAATCATGTCAAATACAAAACAAGTAACTGCCGTTTTATTATTGAAAGAAGTTGAAAAGGGAAAAGTAGATCTACAGGCTCCTATAAAAAAATATCTTCCTTCTCTAACTCAATCCTGGGCAGATTCTGTTACCGTACACCAATTATTGAATCATACCCACGGAATTGTAGATATTGAAAAACCTTTGGTTTTTAAACCGGGCAGTGACTTCAAATATGGCAACTTATCGTATATTCTTTTAGGGAAAATCATTGAAAATATGAGCCATAAAAAATATGCTGAATTGGCTAATGACCTGTTCACAGAGCTCAAAATGAAGGATACATTTTGTTATACGAAGACCAATCTACGGAAGCTTGTATCCGGGCATATGAGCAATGATACTGATTTTAAAGTTGTTGAGAATTCTTTCATTAATGATGAAAACTTACCCGCAGATGGAGTTGTTACAACAGCCAAAGACTTAGCACTGTGGAATAACCTCCTTCATAAAGGTAAAATTTTAAACCCAAAATCTTATAAATCAATGACCACTACATCGGTGATGTCGGAGCACGATGTATTTGGAAAGGGTAAAATGGGTTATGGTTATGCCATCCGAATTGTAAAAGCTCATGGAATCAATTATTTTGGACACACCGGTTTGGGAGATGGTTTTGCATCTTTAAATGTTTACATTCCTGATTCTGATGTAAGTGTCATTATATTGGAAAACCAAATGAGTGAAAAAAATGATCTCTTTTATTATTTTGAAACTTTAATCAGAGATATTGTACTACAAAGTAATTTGGTTAAGAGATAACGCAAAACAACAACCCCATTTCATTAGTGTAATTTATTATTTTATTGAACATCAAAACTTTTCCATAAATATTTTACCCTGTCAATAAAAAATGTAAAGCCATTATTACCACTTGACAAAACACTGGTTTTTAATGCATAAAATAATGCAAAAGTTGTAAATAACTTGATTTTTTATAAAAATAACTTGTTTGTATTCAATTTTTTATTACTTTTATTTTCACCAAAACGTGAAGTATATCACAATAAAAATTAATAGTCAAAAAACAAATCAGAACTCATTATTAAAAACCAAATTACAATTACTATGAAAAACTTTTTTTTATCAATGATGGCCTTTGTGACCATCCTGACATTTAATGCCTGTGCCGATTCCAATGGTAATCAAGAGGCAAGCGCACAAGAAAAATCGAGTATAAACAATGCTTCTCTGAAGGATTTCGGAAAAACTGTTCCGGTAGGGATAGACGAGGAAAATGGAATGCTAAAAGTTTCATTTATTGTTACCGCACAATTCTACGAGATTAAGCCTAGTAAAGAGAATGAACAGTATATTGGTATGATCAGACAGGCCATAAAAAATGAATCTCCAATACATGTTTTCCTTAAACCTAATTCTAATGAAATAGCAAAAGTAGAATCGGTAAGCCTGGAAGACACAAGGTATTTTAAATCTATTTTAACAAAAGAAGCAAAAGGACAAGAAAGTAAATTAGCTAGTGTAATTCCAAATGTGGCAACATTAAACAGTTTATTTACTCAGATTAAAAATCAGTCTTGTGGTACTTCTACTGCTTCATCACCTTGTATTACCTTCAGATATCCTGTTGATGGATGTTATGCAAGAGCTCACAAAATGAGACAAATTCTGATCAACAATGGATACGACTGTGAAAAGCAGTTTGTATATGGAAACTTAAAAGCTTCTACAGGTACTTGTTGCGTTGGATGGAGCTATCACGTAGCTATATTGGTAAGCTATAAAAATGCTTCCGGAGTAACTGAAAAGAGAATTATTGACCCTTCATTATTTTCAAGCGGACCTGTAACAGATACTGCATGGAGAAATGCATGTATTAATACTTCTTGTGGATCGGCATCAGTTTCTTCTTACGTTAATACTGCTGGAAATGTATATTACAGAAGCCCAAGTAATTCTTATCTGTATGATAACAACTTAATCAATACCAATTGTGTACTGACTAAATTTACATCACTTTCCGGATGTTCTCCTTCACCGGCTCCAGATGTATCATCTTGTGGATTCTAATTAATACTAACAATTTAAACTGCTCCTGTCTTTATTATGCATAAATTGGCAGGAGCAGTTTTATTTAATAACACACTTTTATGAAAACATGGATCTTAATATTATTTTTATTTATGATAACATCTTGCTCTGGTAGTTCAGGTTCCCAAAACTTAACATGGTATAAAAATGCTACCATAAGTCAAATTTCTGAAGATCCGGATAAGCCGGAAGATTTTCTTCGTATATCTATTGGAATCAGTCCACAGGTTTTTTATCTATCAAAAAAAGAATCTACCTATAAATCTCTTTTGGATAAATTAAATCAAAGTCTAAAGAAAGGAAAGCCATTTAGCATCGGTATTGAAAACAAAACCAACATTATTAAACAGATTAATGATGTTAAATAATTTCTAAAACCTTTATTTGTTACTTATCCTACCACTGAAATCCCAGCATCTACTTTTATTTCCGCTCCATGAATATAGGAAGCTTCTTCTGAAGCAAGGAAAAGTACAGCACTTGCTATTTCTGATGGCTCACCTTGTCTTTTAAAAGGTATTGTTGGAATAATATTCTGGATAGCATCTTCAATTTGTTCTCTGTTTAACCCTGTATTATTGAAAATATTGGTTTTAATATGTCCTGGACTCACTCCATTCACACGAATTCCCCTTTCCGTTAATTCAGTCGCAAAGGTTTTAATAAAAGACTGTACAGCAGATTTAGCAGCTGAATATATAGAGAAATTAGGCATTGAAATCTCAGTAGCTACAGAAGTATTAAAAATAACAGAACTTCCATTTTTCATTAGTGGCAGTATTTGTTGAACCGTGAAAAAAGGTCCTTTTACGAGCATATTGAAAAGCTCATCGAAATCACTTTCACTAACATTTTCAATAGGCATAAATTTTCCATAACCTGCATTGGCAAAAAGCAGATCAATGGTATTGGTGTATTTTCTCACATTAGCCTGCAGGTTCAATAAATCTTTCATATCTCCGGCATCTGAAACAATTCCAAAAGCTTTCTCACCTAATTGGTTTATCGCTTTCTCTACTGTTTCTAAACTTCTTCCTGTAATGATGGCTCTTCCACCTTCGTCAATAAACTGTTGAGCCACTGCATAGCCCATTCCATTTGTTCCGCCTGTTACTAAGGCGAATTTGTCTTTAAATCTTTGCATGATATTTTGTTTAAAATTCTACAGCAAAGATTAGAATACAGACTGTCTTTTGAAATCCGAAACTTGTGGAGTTTCATAATTATTGATTTTATCTAAAATACATTACTTAAAATTATATTGTGTGCAATTCAATTTATTTGTAACTTTGTCCCGTTATTTAATACCATAAATTAGCTATTAAATATTTTAATTAAAGAAAAAATAGAAAAATGTCGTTAATAGAAGATCTAAACTGGAGACATGCAGTAAAAGCATATGATCCGTCAAGAAAAGTATCAGAAAAAGATTTAAATACAATTTTAGAAGCAGCCAGATTGGCTCCCACTTCATCAGGATTACAGCCTTTCCGCATTGTTGTGGTAGAAAATCAGGAATTAAAAGAGAAGATGGTAAAGGGAGCATTAAATCCAGAGGTGATGAGAGATTCTTCGCATGTCCTGGTATTTGCTGCATGGGATAATTATTCCAACGAAAAAATAGATCAGGTTTATGATTACCATACCGAAGTAAGAGATTTACCAAAAGGCCGTTTCAACAGTTATACGGATAAATTAAAAGAGATCTATGGGTCTCAGACTCCAGAACAACATTTTCTTCATACTGCCCGTCAGACCTATATTTCTTTAGGTATGGCTTTAGCACAGGCTGCAGAATTAAAAATAGACAGTACACCGGCAGAAGGTTTCAGTAATGAAGTAGTAGATGAGATCCTTGGACTTAAAGAATTAGGTTTAAAAAGTGTAAGCCTTTTATACCTGGGATACAGGGATGAAGAAAAAGACTGGTTATCTTCCATGAAGAAAGTTCGTGTTCCGATGGAAGAATTCATCATTAAAAAATAATATATCCTAACTTTTCACGCTTATTTAAAAGATCATGGAAAATTCAGAAAACCTAAAACTCGAAAATCAGATTTGCTTTCCTCTATATGCTATTGCAAAGGAGATTACCGGATTATACCGTCCATTTCTTGATGAACTGGACATTACTTATCCGCAATATTTGGCAATGATGGTGCTTTGGGAGCAAGATGGTCTTCCTGTTACCCATATTGGTGAAAAGTTGCTTCTTGATAGTGGTACGTTGACACCGCTACTTAAAAGATTGGAAACGAAAGGATTTATTTCCAGAAACCGTAAAAAAGAAGATGAAAGAGTGGTACAGGTATTTTTAACGGAAAAAGGGAAAATACTGAAGGAGAATGCGTGTGGCGTTCCCGATAAGATCCTGAAAAAAATAAATGTCCAGCCCGAAGATCTATTGGAACTTAAAAATTCGATCAACAAGATTTTAAGTAAAATTGAAAAATAAAAAAACGGTTATCCAATTTGGATAACCGTTTTTGTTTATTTCTCTTTTTGAAAAGCATCCACTTTCAAATAAGAATTATTCTTTTCTTTTTCCTTTTTATCAGAAATTAAGATTCCAAAAAGGTGGTCTATTTCATGCTGGAAAATAACTGCTGTAAAACCTTCCACAATCTCTGAATACTTCTGCCCTTTCAGGTCGACATATTCTAACTGAATCACCTTGCTTCTATAAAACTGATCTCTGAATTCAGGAATAGACAAATCCCCTTCAGGTCCAAGATTCTCAAGATCAGATCTCCAAAGGATCACGGGATTAATAAAATATTCCAATGGATTGTCTTTCTTATCAAAACGTTCAACCCAGATTATTTTCCTGTTGATGCCAACCTGTGGTGCTGCAATTCCTACTCCTCCATCTGTGGCTAAAAGAGACTTCTTCATCCTACTAACTAATATAGCCGTATTCGGATCAACAGGGTCAATTTCTGTAGAAAGGCTTAGTAATGTTTTATGCTGATTAGAATCTGTAGTCTGATAAATTGGTAATGCCGAACTAATATCACCCTGGTTGATAATTGAAAGTTCATTCGATGTCAATTTTTGAGCATGGGCCCAACTCATGAAACAAAGTAACAGAAAAGATAGTTTTATCATTTTTAATTGTATTGATGTATTAACGTAAAATGTATTCAAGATTATCCTGATATATTATTTTTTATCAAAAAGTATACAATTTCTACGTTGACTTTCAACATCATTTTACATGAATACTTTTTACATTTTACAGATTCCCTAAAATAGTCAAATACTTGTATTATAACCAAGATATCTCAGATATTGAATTAAAAAGTCTTTGTCATATCAGCTGGGATGATCAGATTAAAGTCTGTTGGGATATATTCTTTTTCCGGAACTTTCAATTCTGGGTTTTCAGATTCAAAAACAGAGATCACTGCCATTTTAAGATTGGGATTCTTTTGTTTGATATACCAATACGTTCCACCAAATTCTTTACTGTGATAATTTCCGTTGTAATGAATAAAAGTCTTTCCCGACTGAATATTTTTCAGGATAGATTCCGCCATTGTCGCATCCTTGGTTGCCTGAGCTGAAATAAAGTTCATTACTTTTGTTCCTTCTGCATGATCACCCATCATTTTTTTCATTTCAGGATATCCAGGTGTATCCAGGGTTACTTTAATGGGCAATTGAGCAATATAAGTTTTCTCTTTTGCCGTAAGCTTATTTAAAGACTCCAACCCCTCTTTTGCAGTTTGAGAAGCATATCTTCGAGGAATATTTGTAGCAATGAAATTCAGTTTTTTATCTTTTGCAAAATCAACTAACGGTTTATAGTCCGTTGCATAATTATTCCATAAACGGGCAGAATCCTTCAATGTTTTGGTATCAAATTTTCCGCTTAAATAATTATTCAACTGCTCTTGATTATCTCTTTCAAACATTTCAGCTCCTAAAGTAATCTTTCCGTTTTTCTTTTCATACAAAGCTTCTGTCAATTTCAATTGAAGCCAATGGTTGATAGAGCTATTATGATTTTCACCAAAGAAAATAACATCGTAATTAGCCAATTCTTTTACTAATTTATCTGTGTCTATTTCCTTTCCTTTTTGATCATAAAATTGATAAGCTTTAAAATTTTGGGCATTTGTAAAACCAAAACCCATCATTAATATTGCGATGAATATATTCTTCATTGTTATTCTTTTAAATTTTTAAACACTGATTAATTTTCACCATTGCTCCCGTTTTTTGTAAAACTGTGAAACAGTGAATGGCTAATTTGCATTTATCCTATTATCATGTAAAAATAAAAAGACCGCTTTGAATTACAAAAAACAAAACGGTCTAAATCAAATCATCTAACTATTATTTTTCCAATTCTGCTACAAGGTCTTTCCACTCTTGTAGTTCAGGAATTCCAGGTTTTCTTTTTCCAAAGAACTGAACGATGAAGTCTCCTTCTTTATTGAAAACTTCAATAGCTGTTACTTCTCCGTCTTCGGTTGGTTTTTTAACGATCCATGCTTCATCAATTTTAGTTACGTCCAAATGTAAATTGAAATCAGGATCCATTACATTGAACCATTGTTGGTGCCAAAGTGTTTTTTTAATGTTTCCAGTATGGATTTGGATAATACCTCTATTTCCTACAAAAACCATGATTGGAACATTCTTTTCAGAAGCATCTTCAAGAATGTTGACTACTTTAGCATTATCGATTTTTTTAGCAAATCCTTCGGGAGCTAATCTTAGAGCCTGTGTTCTGCTAACACCAAATTTTCTTGTCATCATGAAGAACTCATGGGTATCTTTTAGCTCAGTCCATGCTTTTTTGAAACCTTCAGCATCAATTTCAGAATCAGGTTTTTCAGCTGGTTTTGGTGCAATTGCTTCGAAAGTGAAAACTTCATTCTGATCTTCAGCTTTATTCTTTTCAACAATGGTATCGAATGCTTCTGCATTACTGTCTTTTGTAAGGTAGATCTTATGAAGAGCCAATCCGTCTTTTCCGAAGAACTGAAGACTTTTTTTATCTCCTTCTACTACTGCAAAAGCAAATTTCCAAGAGTTAAGGAAGATTCTAAGATCGATATCTTCACCTACAAAAAGCTGTGCATGAGGGCTGCTGAAGTCTCCATTAAGGTAAATCCCCTTTCTCTCATGAACACACTCGTCATTACGGGTAAGAGCCATTACCTTACCTAATTGTTCAACCTCAGTTAAAATATTTTGAAATTCTGGTTTTAGAATGGTTACCCCATCACCGATATTAGTTACTAATAAATCAGCTTCGCTTACACCTAATTGTAAAGCAGCATTTCTTATTCTTAAATGTGGATTTTCTGCTTTTAGAGCGTCCCACTTTTCTTTCAGTTCGTTAACTAATGTGCTCATTTTTATTTATTTTATTTTTTTATGGTTAAAACTGTATAAATTCTTGTTATTTTTTCGTTTCCTGTTTTACTTGCTATCTCTTCCTCTTTTTCCGAAATCTTCATTCTCTTAAAATGACTTTTAGAAACCACCTCTTCCATTTCTTCGTTACTGTACAGGTTAAAATTGTACTGTGTAAATGGTAACTTTCCCATGAAATCACGTTGTCCAAAAGTCAGTACAAATGTTCCGTTACTTTTCAAGACTCTGTAAATTTCATTTAAAAATGCAACAGGCTCTTCCCAAAAATAAACGGTATTGACTGTAAATATCTTGTCAAATGTTTTATCTTGAAAGGGAAGTTTCTTTCCTTCATATAATACAAAATCAGCCTGTATTTCAAATTCCTTATTTATTTTTTTGGCTTCATTATGCATTGTTTCAGAAATATCGATCCCTGTATAGCGGATATTTTTTGCTTTATCCAATATAGTTTTCAGGTGTCCCGCATTCCCGTGTCCAATTTCCAGAATGCCTTCGTCATCTTCTATCAGTAATGTTCTGATGCTTTCCGAAGTCATGCTAATATTCGTAGCATTCATCATTTCACCAATCTCGATCCCTTTTTCTCCCTGTGGGTTGGCAAGATTTTGAGCGAGGATTTTTAGTTCATCTTTTTCCATGGTTATCCAAAAATGATCATTGGGTTATTCGTTAAGGGGTGATCACAAATGGTACATGGGAAGTTATATGCATTGCTGATATTCTCAGCAGTAAAAACTTCTTCCGGCGTCCCATAAGCTGAAACACGTCCTGATTTCATTAATAATATTTTATCGGCATATTGAGCCGCTAAGTTCAAATCATGTAAAACTACGATGGCACTGTTTGCTTTTGTAGTGAATTTCTTTATAATTTCTAACGCTTTATATTGATGTTTAACATCGAGGTTATTCAGAGGTTCATCCAAAAACAGTAATTTATGAGCGATCTCATTTTGTAATTGTGCCAATACCCGTGAAAGATGTACCCGCTGTTTTTCTCCTCCCGATAGTGTATTATATTCTCTGTCTTTTAAATGATATACATCCGTTTCATACATCATATTATTCATCGCTTCAAGATCTTCTTTTCTCGGCTGTGCATCAAAATAAGGATACCTTCCCATCATGACAACATCTTTTACATCCAAAGGAATATCATTGCTGTTGTGTTGAGAAAATTTAGCCTTATGTTTGGATAATTCTCCTACATTCCATTCACTGATCGATTTATCTTTAAATAAAACCTTTTGTTTTCCAGACTTTACTTCATTTGCAAGAACACTAAGTAAACTTGATTTCCCAGCTCCATTTGGTCCTACAATAGCTAAAAACTCACCATATCCCAATGATACATCTACTCCATCCAGAATATGAAATTCTTTATGTTTATAGCTGATTTGATGTGCTTTTATCATTACAGTGATTTTTTAAATTTAATTAAAATAGCTATAAAAATAGGTCCACCCATTAGTGCCGTGAGAATACCAATCGGTAATTCTGAAGGCTGCACAATGCTTCTGCTGAAAGTATCAGCCGTTAATAGCAGAATACTTCCACAAACTGCAGACAAAGGAAGGATAAAAGCGTAATTCGATTTGAATAAAAGCCTTAAAATGTAAGGTACAATAAGACCCACAAAACCTATCGTTCCTGAAAATGCCACTGAGGTTCCAACCATCAATGCTACAATGATAATGATCTGCTTTTTTAGTTTTTCAACATTAATTCCTAAATGCTGAGCATCTTTTTCCCCTAACATCATCGCATTTAGCGCTTTTCCTTTCGGTATCAAAATGACATAAGAAATAATCAAAACAGTCACTAAAACAATATTTTTCGTCCAGGTTGCTGCAGCTAAACTCCCTAAATTCCAGAACGTTAAATCTCTCAACTGTTCATCTTTTGAAATATAGATCAAAAAACCAGTGATTGAAAAACCAATCGCAGTGATAGCAACCCCTGTAAGCAGCATCATGACCACATTCGTTTTTCCACCGCTTGAAGAAATCCTGTATACCAACATCATAGATAGAAAAGCTCCTATAAAAGCAGAAATACCTACTAAGGAAAATTGTACAACTTCAGGAAGATACTGTTTGAAATATCCACCTAAAACAATAGCAATTGCAGCAAGTAGTGTTGCCCCTGAAGTCAATCCAATTAAATCCCCTGTTGCCAATGGATTTTTAAAAAGTCCCTGCAATCCCGTTCCTGAAACAGCCAGCATACTGCCAATTAAAATGGCCATAATAATTCTTGCAGCACGAACATCCCATACTACATATTTATCACTTAATGATAAACCCTCATCTCCTTTTATTACCTGCCATAAAATTTTATACGGAGAAGCCCCGCTAAAATCATAAACCCCAGTATTAAGTGACCATACTGCTATAATAACAAGCAGTATGGTACTTAAAGTTAAATAAAAGTATAATTTACTTTGTGCTTTCAATTAATAGTTTGTTTAATCCAACTGCAGCCTCTCCTAATCTTGGTCCGAAACCTGATACCAAGCCTCCATCCATAGCGATGATCTTCTTATTTTTACCCGCATTCGTCTGAGAAACACCCGGCATTTTAAGAGCACCTTCATTTCCTCCTGCTCCTTGTAAGCCTGATGAGAAGAAGAACAGTACATCCGGGTTAGCCTTTACAACTGCTTCCGGAGTCAATGGTTTGAAATCTTCAAATTCACTTACTGCATTTTGTCCGCCAGCAAGATTGATCAACGCATCCATTGGCGTTTTTGTACCTGAAACCATCAACATATTTCCTCTCGCATAGATGAACAATACTTTAGGTTTTTTAGCAATCGGCTGTACCTGCTTCAGATCAGCATCTATTTTATCATTTAATTTCTGATAATCTGTATTTCCAATTGCTTTTGCAACCTGTTCGATTAATTTTTTAGTTCCTTCAACTGAATATTCCTGTTTGAAAACCTCAGCTTTTATTCCTGAAGATTTGATTTTCCCCAGTAATTCAGGGTTAATATCTTTATCAGAAGCTAATATCAATGTCGGGTTTACAGCCATAATAGGCTCAATAGTCATTGATCTTACGTGTCCCAGATCTTTAGCTGTCGCTTTCAAAGTTTCCGGGTAAGTACTTGTAACGTCAGTTCCTACGATTTCTTTTTCATGCCCTAAAGCACTTACAATTTCTGTAATTCCACCGTTTAAGGTTACAATTTTATTATTACTTTTTGGTGTTTCGGATGAAACCGTTTCTGTTCCGTTTTCTTGTTTAGCCCCTTCTTTTTTACAAGAGTACACCGCTAAAAGTACGGATGCCACTAAAATTATTTTTTTCATGATATACTATTATTTGATTTATTATAAAACTTTGTATTGGAATTTAGGATTTCCTCGTACACCTTCTGCACTCGTAAGTCTAGTAAATCTTAACTTATAATAAGTTCCGGCGGCATCCTTAATTACATAGAATACATCACCCTTTACCTGATATCCTGAAGGTCCTACTTCTCTCCAATTTGACCCGATTACCCGTTGATCATTATGAACAAATTTTGTATTATCCACTTTTGAAATATCAAAGTTATTAAATGCTTCAATTGTAGATCCTGAAGAGACATGCACTTCATAAGCTCCAACATTCCCCATATTATTTGTTGTTACAAAATCTGCATATACATAACTTCCAGCTCCTTCAATTATATTCGTAAATACAGTAAAACAAAGATCCCATTTATTTTTCTCAGGTTGAATTGAAACTTCCTGATTATTCTTTAAACTGAAAAAATTATAATTGTAAGCAGCGTTCTTATTGATTATTGCCGTTTTAATCTGAGAACCTGTTGCATTTAGATCACCATATTTTATTCTATAAGCAGCACCTTCTCTTATCACTTGGAACTTCATCCAGCCTCTATCATCTCCACCATTCGCTACTGATCCTACGGCAACACTTCCTTGATAAACCTCTTTACCCATATTAATAAGGTAAATTCCGTTTTCAGATTCAGTTGCTTTTACTTCTCCAATTGCAGTATAACCATTTGGAAAATCTCCTTTTACATCATCAATATATATCGTATTCTCCGGTTTGAAATTTGCAACTTGTACTAGGCCTTGTAATGACGCTACACTTAATGAATTAACAGCATTAATATCTGTGGCATTAGGAATTTTTGAAGCAGCCATAATAATTGAAGAATTTAATACAACTTTAAATTCAGATCCAGAATAAAATGCAAGATCCCAGTCGGTTCTGGTCGTAAGTACTTGGCTGGGTTGGCCCTGAAGATCTACATTACTTAAATCGATCCACACTTGATTGGGTTCCGTTGGGCCACCAACACGTGCATCAACGGTTACTCCTTGCGAAGCAGTATATGGTACCGGATCTTCATTGTCATTAATACAAGATTGTGAAATAAACGATCCACCTATTAAAAGATACAATAGTAATTTTTTCATTTTTTTAATTTTAAAAATTATAGCCTACTCTTGCAAAGTAACTTCTGCCATAAAAAAGATTCGAATTTGGGTCTGCTGACTCATGAGCATTTCCAGGTATAGTGGTATCTCTTACAGAGGATACATCAAAAATATTTTTAACCCCTAAGCTCACTTCAAAATGATTTTTAAAGAAAGGTTGGGTAACAATAAAGTTCATCATGTTGAAATCTCCACGTTCTCCAATTTCGTAATGAGATGTTTTTAGATCTGGAGATACTAAAACAAACATTTGTGATTTTCCAGTATATTTATAGAATAAGGACAAAGTCGTATTAAACTTTGGTACAGTATAGTTTGCAGCTACATTAGCTTCAAAAGTTCCAAAAAAATCATCTGGTGAGGTAACACCACCTTCACTTAATTCTTTTGAAATTCCATAATAAGTTCCATTTGCAGCAAACGAGAACGGTCCTTTTTGAGCCCGGAAATTAGCTTCAAAAATATAAGAACGGAAATTGTTTATATTGATGTATTTATATTTTAGTGGTTGTGGATTGATTAAAGCAAGTTCTATTCTGTCTTTTACTTTCATATAAGTTGCACTTGCTCCCAAGTTAAGATCCCAACCAGAAGATGTTTTTATTCTTTTTCCTGCATTTAAAGAGGCCGTTATACCTTCTTCCGGAATTAGATCTTCATTTCCACGAATATCATGATTACTATCTACTCTAAAAGTATATAATTCATCAAAATTTGGAAATCTGTTTGCACTACCAACCACCAATCTAATATTGTCATTTTCAGTGATTTTTGCTCTTGCAGTTAAAGAGTAATTATGTAAAGTATTAAACTTATCACTTAAGGCTAAACGATAGCCCGGACGAAGTGATAACCAATCTGTTGCATTCCATTCAACAGACATGAAATTAGCATAATTAAATATTTTTCTTTTGATGTTATCCGTACCACCAAAATCTCCTGCGATATTACCAGCATAACCTGAGGTATGATCTAATTCATATCCTAATTGGAAATCAATTTTTTTACTATCTAAAAAATTACTAAATACACCTCTGGAATAAAAAACATCTGACTTATTATAAGATTGATACTCGTCTTTACTTTTAGCCAGCTTTCTGTTAGGAATATCATAAGTGTAATCTCTGTATTTTCTATCCTGTGTTTGATAAGAGAAATCACCTGTATAATTTATGCTTCCCAATTTAGTCTGTACATTAAGCTGATTTAGATATCGTGTCGTTTTATAGTCTCTATCTACTCCGGCATATGTCATATTTTCTACATCATAAAAATATTCCTGAACAGTAGGATTATAGTAATTTAATTTTTCATTTAAAAAACCAAATTTGTAGAAAATTGAAGTCTTATTTTTACTATATCTCAATATTCCATCAACATTTAAAACATCTTTTGGCTGCCACAAATAGCCTCTTTTTTTATCTTGTTCAAAGTATTTATACCCCTCCTGACTCCCTTTGAATCCCTGAAAATCATTACGATTTATATTAGCGCCAACATACCAATGCTCATCAATATTATAACCTACATTTAAAGTTTGGATATGTCTTCCTTCTCCTTTTTTATACCAGTCATACTCTTTACCAACAGTTTCTTCCTGTACCGAAGCATTTAAAGTCAACTTTTTCTGACTGTTCTTCTTGGTAATAATATTAATTACGCCTGCAACAGCATTACTTCCATAGTCTACGCCCATTGATCCTCTTACAATCTCAATACGTTCAACATTATTAATGTTCAATTTCGTAAGATCTATATTATTCCCAAGACCAATATCTCCCACAACAGGAATATTATCTATAAGAACTTTAGTATATTCTCCGCCAAGTCCCATAAGACTCGCTGTTGAGTTTCCTGAATTACGATCAGAAACAATCAGAACGTTCAAACTTTGATTTAAAACATCGGCAACATTGGTAGCCGCCATATTTTTAATCTGTTGTTCATTGATCACTTCAACTTTATAAATGGATTTATTAATTGATTGTTGTCTATATTGTCCCGTAACGACAACTTCTTCTATCTGTTTTTGATTTAGAGAATCTTTTTCCTGTGCATTCATCCACAAGACAGTGGATAATGAGAGTATAGAAAGCACCTTCTTCTTCATAGACGCAAAATTTTCGACAAATATAATGCTTTATTTAGAACAGTTAAAAATAATTTATTACTTTTGTCGAATAATTCTAAATAAAAATAATGTTATGAAACTAAAACTACTTTTTGGAGCTTTTATGTTTTCCGCTATTACAGCTAATGCTCAATTAGCATCTATCAATGAAAACTTTGATTCGTTTGCTACTGTAGGTACAGGGTCATTACCACAAAACAACTGGACTACAAAAATTAATGTTGTGGATCCTGCTTCAGACCCTATTTTAACTGTTGAAGGGACAGCTGATAAATATATTCAGGCATATTCACTATTTTCTCCAAACGTACCGTTTTACTTAATTTCACCACAAATTGTAGCACCAACCGTTGGTCAGACTTTATCAGTAAGTACGTTAAGAATTGGAGGTGTACCAGGAGGAACTGGAACTCTTCAAATTGGATTAGTGGCAAGTCCAACAGATATGTCAACATTTACTCCTATTGGAAATGCCATAGCATTAAGCAGCTCTACAGCAACAACTACAACTGTAAATGTTCCTACTTCAACTTATCAGTATATAGCATTTAAATTTTCTGCAAGTATGGTACACCAGGCATTACGTTTAGATAATGTTGTATTAACTGCTGCAGGATCACTTGGCACTTCTAATAATGTAAAATCAACAAACACTATCAAGTTTGCTGTAAACTCAGAAAACACCGCTTTACAATTTGTATCTAAAAAAGATCCGAAGAATATTCAGATTTATTCTGCGACTGGACAAAAATTAGCTGAAGGAAAACTAAATAACCAAAGATTTGATATCAGTAAACTTCAAACTGGTATTTACTATATCGCGATTGAAACCGCTGAAGGTTCAGTAACGAAATCAAAATTTATTAAAAAGTAAGATTTATTAGATATTACCTTACGTTTTTATTAAGGGCGGCTTTTATAAAGCCGCCCTTTTTTCATTTAAAAGCATCTCTAAATATCGATCAACACAGATAAAATTGTGTGATTAATTGGTCAAACAAGATAAAAATCATGTTTTTATTTAGACTCATTAAAAATAAAAACATACTTTTGTAGAATAATTCTAAATAATAATTAAGGAGATGAGAACAAAACTACTTTTGGCTTCAATGTTTGCATTCGGTGTTCAACAGACAGTATTGGCACAAACAGATGCAAATGGATATACTACGGTTAATTTAACAACAGGAGCAAATTACCAAAATCGTGTGTTTTTTGATTTTAGTGCCAATAATATTGTATCGCAACCAGCAGACACCTGGGATGTTGCTTTCTTCAGAAATTCAAGCATGAGTTTTGGAACCAGAATCAATGATGCTCAAAACGTAGAAGTATATCAGGCTTCTGCAGTTCCTACAGACTGGGATAATATTAATATTGCCAATATTGCTTCCTGGGGGGCTCCTTTGTATAATCCTGACCAAATTACTTCTCTTCAGGAAGGGGCATTTGAACAGGGAACTGCAATGTACGGATGGGGAGATTATAATGGCGGAACACATCATATTGATGGAAAAGTGGTTTTCGTTTTAAAATATGTGACCACAAATACGTATGTGAAATTCATGATTACTGATTATTTTGGTGGATATACTTTTAAATATTCAAAATGGAACGGAACATCTTGGGATGCTACCCAAACAAAAACTATAGCCAATGGAACGGATGATGCTTACTTTAATTACTTTTCTTTCGCTACAGGAGATAAAGTAGCCAACCTTGAACCATCAAAAGCTAATTGGGATCTGATGTTTACAAGATATTGGACTGATTATCCTTATGTTGACCCACAGGGAAACCCACAAACAATGAAGTACAGAATGTCAGGAGCTATTCAAAGTCCAACAATTTCCGTAGCAAAGGTAAAACCAGAAACACAGGCAACTGCTACATCTACTATTCCTGCATCCAATGCTTTTTCCAGTAATATTACTGCAATTGGTCATTCATGGAAACCTACCTCAGGAATTTATAATGATGTTGTCTACTATGTAAAACAAGGGGCTGATTATTACAGAATGTACTTTACATCTAATGGTGGTGCCACTTCAGGTAATATGTACTTCAAATACAAAAACATTACCTCTACTTTAGGAATTAAAGAAGTAGGCACAAAAGCTTCTTTTGGAATTTATCCGAATCCTACAGCATCTGATAAAAAAGTAACAATTTTGTTTGATGTAAAAGAAAAAGCAAACAACAAAGGAAATGTTGAAGTATATGATCTTTCAGGGAAGCAAGTTTACAAAGCTGAATTAACCAATCAAACTGGTTTCTATAAGCAAGACCTGAATTTATCAACACTTACTTCCGGAACTTATCTGGTAAAAATAACTTATGGTGGAAACACCGAAACCAAAAAGTTAATTGTAAAATAAAACTTTTAAATTTTAATACTTTCTATTTTTTCTAATAAAAGGCTGCCTACCATTGTAAGCAGCCTTTTAAAATTAAGTTTCTTAGTAGATCTTAAATCCTTTATATACCTCAGTTGAACTTTCCATCATCCTGGAAGTATCGGTACGAAAATTTAGAAGGTGATCCTGACCTATATGGTTATTATGGTGTTCTACCGTTTCCCATAATTCAATCATAAAAAAGGTTCCTTTATTATCCTTATCTTCAATAAGATCATACTGCAGACAGCCCTCTTCTTTTCTTGTTTCCCTTACTAAATTCTGAAATAATTCCACCGCTTCCATTAAGTAGTTTTCATGAAACTTAAAAAGCGCAACGATATGTAAATTCATACTCTATTTATTATCGTGTAAAAGTAAAATATTTTCAAAACCGAATGTATTTTTAAGGCCTTTATTTTTCCACAACAATCAGATGTTTATTTGAAAATGGATTTATAAATAGTAATTAAACTCATCACAATGACCAAACTTCCGATAAACAAAAACATCTTTTTTACAGGCAGCTTCGCTGTAAGCATCGCTGAAAAAGGAGCCGTTACAATCCCACCCATTAAAAGTCCCAGAATAATATTCCAGTGTTGAATTCCCAGTGTAAAAAAGAAGGTAACTGCTGCGGTAATAGTTAAAATGAATTTGGCAACCGTTGAACTTCCTACTGCAAACCTTGGTGTAAAAGCATTTTTAATTAGAGTCCCCGTTACTAACGGTCCCCATCCTCCACCAGCAAAAGAATCTATAAAACCTCCGATCAGGCCTAATCTCGTAAGATTTGTTTTCCTTTTTAAAGCTCTATTCTGTTTGGGCTTAAAAGCATTGGAAAGAATTTGAATACCAAGATACAAAGTATAAAAAGCAATGATGGTTTTGGTAATCTTAGAATAATACTCGCCCAGATAAGTCAGAGACAAAGCACCGATAACCGCTCCTATTACCGCAGGAATGGCTAATTTCTTAACTAAACTTTTACTTACATTTTTCAGTTTGATATGACTTATACTTCCTGCAGCCGTCGTAAAGCTTTCCGCAGAATGAATACTTGCACTTACAATATGGGGCGGAATATTCAGAAATAGCAGTGTTGTTGTACATATTACGCCATAACCCATTCCCATAGATCCAGCTACAATTTCTGCAAAAACACCTACTAAAAGCATCCAGTAAAAAATATAATTGTCTTTGGCTAAGATATTCAGGAGTTCGTCTAGATATCCTAAATTATACATTGAGAAAATTACAATAAACAATACTGCAATAGTAATCAGCAGCACATTCAGCCTTACCTGGACTTTTCTTGAAATTACCATCTTATACAATCATTAATTTTATAAGGTTCCAATTTCCGTCCATGGATTCTGAAAAGATAAATCTATATGGCAATTTAGAGACAATCTTTATACTATCCTCTCCTGAAAGCTTTTTTAATGCATCTGCATCATTTTTTGGAATCATAGTCTGTTCATTTGGCGTCTTGCAAATATCAAACAAAATAATTATCCTACCAAAAATGTAGACTAATAATTCAAAAAAAAGGATCAGATCAGTCGATCAAATCCATTAATGTTTTTTCTTCAAGGATCCTAAGTGAGGCATCCCGAACTTCGATAAGTACATCGTGTAGACCACAGTGATCTTCATTGCAGTCATCACATTTTTCATAGAAATTTAAACTTACACAGGGAAGCATAGCAATAGGTCCGTTCACTAAACGGATAATTTTAGCAAGCGTCACATTCGCGGGATTTTCTTTAAAGAAATATCCACCACCCTTTCCTTTCTTACTATCAAGGATGCTTGATTTTTTTAGTTCAAGCAGAATATTTTCCAAAAATTTCAACGGAATTTTCTTATGTTCTGCGATTTCGGAAATAAGCGTAGGCCCTTCATTTCTTTTTTCTACAAGATATGAAAGTGCCTTAAAAGCATATTGAGATTTTTTTGACAACATTACAGCAAATTTAAGAAAATAGTTTCAATTGTGTAATAAACTCTACTTAGCCACAAGCGACACTATGTATCTTGTACTAAGTTACATTAATAAATACTTCTACTCCCATAATTCTAATCATTTATACACGATCTCCCCCGATTTAGGTAAATGGATTAAATTACTTATCCTGCGATTTCAATATCTATACTTTTGCACTTTTCCTTATAATTCATTAAGTTTGTTTTATGTTCAGTAAACAAGAAGCACAGCAGCTAAAGAAGGAGTTTTGGACGGCTTTTGGAAAGTCGTTTCCAAGAAAATGGATGTTATATGATACAAAAGTGAAAGACTTTGCATTTAAATTTAATGCAGATAATAAAAAAGCTGAAGTTTCTCTGGATATTGAAATGAAGGATGAAATTTTTAGGAACGCGTATTATGAGAAGATATGGTCTTTGGAGGACATTCTTAAAGATTATGTGGGCGAGTTCAATAAAGATGAATATTTCACTTTAGATAACGGAAAAGTGATCAGTAAAATCTGGATCGAAAAACATAACGTTTCCATCTTTAATAAAAACACCTGGAGTGATATTTTCGAATTTTTTGTTGAAAAAATGGATGGTTTCGAAAGATTTTATTATGAGTATGAAGACTTTATAAAGGATGTTTAACCTTCAAAAAACATTCTTTAGTAAGACAACTTAAAATTGAAATCAGTCAATTTACTTTGAAATTTCCTTTAACGAGATTGATGATAGTTTAGCTTTTGCTTTTCTCTCTTGATAAGCTGCTCTTTTTGCTTTTCTCCATTCCCAAGGTGAAACGGTTCCACTACCCGACCAAAGTCCTAATTTAAGAGATCTTGCTTTAGATTCTAATACCCCTAAATTTTGGTTATCAGAATATTGATAATACCACCATCCAAAACCTTCTTTTATAATTTTTTCAGAGAGATACTGGTCATTATTAAAATACACTTTAGCTATTATTCTACCATATCGGTCAGAATTGGTTTTGTAATATTGGATTTGTTTACCATAAACAAGATCACTCGTGAACTGCTTGGCATTTTTTCCAAATGGCTGTCCTTTTTCCGGACAATCTATTTCTGCGAGGCGCAATGTAACTTGGTTATTATCTTGATCAAGAACCAAAATAGTATCTCCATCTTTGATACCTATTACTTTCGCTTTAGTCTGTGATAAGATTAAACTTGAAGCACCAATCAACATTAAAAAAAACAACTTCTTTACTATTCCCATTTAACTTTTCTCCTTTTATTAAACCTTCAGATTTCAATGTGCAATTTTAGGTATTTTAAAAATTTCTTACACTAGCTTTGCCAAATATTTATTAACATTGCTCAATATAAAACTACATCTAGTCTCGTTTTTTAAGAAAATTTTATCATAAATCCCAAACCATCAAGTACTATTTTTCGTATTTTAGTCCATTAAATAGTTCGGCTTTATAAGTGTTTGTAATGCTTTTCAGCAACTTATTCCGATTCTTTCTTTTAACCTTAATCACAAAATATTTTAGATACAATGGAAAACAGTACCGTTTTTTTTGCAGACGGAAGCGATCCGAAAATGATTGAAGCCTATAAAAAGGCTCAGGAAACTTTTAAATACTTCTGGAGAGAACAATCCTGGGAGTATAACAGAATTATTCCGGGACTTAATGTTTCTTGTGTAAAAGCTGCTTTTTCTCAGGAAAACCCAGATTCTGATGAGCCAATCGTAGAACATATGTGGCTTAATGAAATTGATTTCGATGGTGATCGTGTAAAAGGAATCTTGATCAACCAACCCAATGACCTTACCAATATAGAAGTTGGTGATTATGTGGATGTCCCTTTAAATGAAATCAGTGACTGGCTTTTTGCCATGACCCCAATGACCCCAAAGCCCAAAGGTCTCTCTAAACTTTTCTCATCTTCAGCAGAACCTTTACCAAAAGCTTATGGTGGTTTTACCATTCAGAAGATGCGTTCCGATATGTCAGCTTCAGAAAGAAAAGAACATGACAAAGCCTGGGGGCTGGATTTTGGAGATTATAACGACATTGAAATCGTTCATGGGCAGAAAGAACAACCCGAAAACCTCATCGAACATCCAATGAGTAGAAACTCCAAGGAAAATTTTGTCCAGTTTTTAAAAGATTATCCTGATGAGATGAATTATGCAGACGAAAATGGATTTACACTTCTTCACAGAGAAACAATTGCTGGAAATTTAACTTCAATAAAAATCTTACTGGAAGCCGGTGCTGATAAGAATGCACAAGCCAAGAACGGAAAAACAGCACTCGATTATGCAAGACAGCTGAATTGGGAACATTTGATTCCTGTTTTAAGTAATTAAAATATAAAAGAGAAGCCTTCGGGTTTCTTTTTTATTTAAAGCAACCATTCCGTAATTTTAATATATTTAGAACCTTATTGAAAAACTAAAACATGAAACTTAAGTCTTTATTTCTTGGAGCGCTATTGCTGGGCTTTTATTCATTCGGCCAGGTTAAGGAACTGGAAAAATTCAGAAAAGAGGTTGATTTTTTAATCAATTATGATCTTGGTAAAATAAATTCAACGCCTAAAACAGAAGCCAATACCATAAAATTCAAACAAAATGCTGAAAAAGCATTTCTTGAATTTATCATGCATAAAGACAGTCAGAACTTGGATCATTTAAAAAGTAACAGCATCGATAATAAAACAGATTACATCATTGGCAACAACAATTACTCTTTCAAATCTTTAAGAATCGATCCTTACAATAAATCATTAGAAAATAATGTGTATTATCAGGTTGTCCTTTATCCTATCTATGATTATCAGTTATCCAATTTTGTTTCATTTTATATTCAACCCTTTACAATAAGTGAAAAGCAATATATAATTTATTACTATAAACTCAATGGAGAAGGCACTTATTACATAAAAGATAATGCAAAGAACAAAATTGTTTTTGAAAGTAAGGCGCTAACATCAAATGCCCCGATCTCAAAATTTGAGACAATTGATAACACTCATATTTTACTGGTCGAAGACATGGGAGATCATGGACAGAGAGCATTTGTTGTAAGCACTGAAAACAATCAATGGAAAACTATGAATGCATTTAAAGGGAGGTCATTCAAATTAAATTCTGTTGATTATGATGAAAAGAGCGATGGAAGTCTAAGGAAGTATTTAAGGTTTGCCAACAATAAACGTATCAAAGCTAATTATCCCAGCCGTTATTTTAAAAATTTTGAAATTGGTTTTGACACAAAGACCCAGACGATCTTCTATAAAAAATTGAATAATGGACCAGAGGATTCAAAAAAAATTGAATCTAAATGGGAGAACAAAATGTTTACTATTGATGATTATTACGTAGGAGAAAATCTTAATGACCAACCCATGCCAATACCACACTAGCTACCATTCCAGCAAAGTTGCTTATAAGTAAGTAATCTCTAAAATAATGAATTGAACAGCCGTAACTTCGTGTCGATTTTTGATTAAATGACTAACTTTCTTCTTCGTTGTGAAATCGAAGATTAAATGTAATTAATGACAAATTCAAAACTACGGCAACAGGTTCTCGATACAAAATTATTTTCCATTACATTCCAAATAATTTCACTCGAACTGACGGTATACAAAACGATCAAAGTCTTATCGTCACTTCCAGTTGATTTTTGAAGAAAATCATATCGGAAAATTGTTAAAATCCGATAACTCATTGATCCTCAATCTTTGTCATTCTGAAAGAATCTAACATCAATATTTTGATAATTTAAACAAGAAATTATTCGATTTTCATCTTATGTATATTTCAAATGCAAAATCATTTAAATCTAAAATAGCTAAGTGTTTAAGAACTTTTTGCTTCTCACAGATTTCGCAGATCACACAGATTGTTTGAAATTTTTATCGCAGATAAAAATCCTTGCGTCTTAAAAACGCAATAACTAAAAAAACTTTGCGTCTTTGCGTATAAACATTCCCAATTTGATATTAACACCAGTAACCTATTCACTTTTTGCCAAATGGCAAATACTTTAGATTTATCTTTGTATAAATTTCGGACATGAAAGAACTATTCGATTTTATTTTAAGATTTGGAAATCTCAACCAACAGCAAATCGACTTTATCACAAGCAAAGCCACTAAACTTCATTTTCCAAAAGATGCCTATTTTTCGGAAGCAGGAAAAATTGCCCGTCAGGTAGGATTCATCGTGGACGGTATTTTACGAGTCTGCTATTACGATAATAAAGGCGAAGAGATCACCAAATATTTTATTGAAGAAAATAATCTGGTCGTAGATCTGGAAAGTTTTGATAATGAAATCTGTTCCAGCACCTATGTTCAGGCAGTTACTGATTGTACCATGATCGTTTTTTCAAGAAAAAACTGGCTGGAGCTTTTACAGACCATTGTTGGATGGGAAGCCATTGTTCATAAAATTATTTCAAGAGCATTGATCCAAAAAGTGGAAAGAAGAAGTCCTTTGGTTTCGGAGGATGCAACAACGAGATACCTCAAGTTTTTAGAGATCTATCCTACCGTTGTTAACCGTATTCCGCTTTCTTATATCGCTTCTTACCTAGGCATTACGCAGTCTTCACTCAGTAGAATAAGAAAAAATATACGCTAAGATCACTTTTTGTCAAATGGCAAAAGATTTTATTTTCAAATGTTTGACCTTTACATTATTAAATAAAAACAAGAAAATGAAATCAGTATTAATAACAGGAGCCAACAGAAGTATTGGCCTTGAAATAACAAAACAACTTTCAGCAAAAGGATTATTCGTTTACTTAGGGAGTCGTAATCTCGAAAAAGGAGAAGCCGTAGTAGAGGAACTTAATCAAAATGGGTATCAGAATATCAAAGCCATTGAAATCGATGTTACCAATCCCGATTCAGTCGCTGCAGCTAAGAATATTGTAGAAAAAGAACAGGGAAAACTGGATATCCTGATCAATAATGCAGGTATCTTAGGAACCAACCCTCAAACGGCATCAGAGACCTCGATCAAAGAGATCCAAAATGTATTTGACACCAATTTCTTTGGAGTAATCACTGTTACACAGGCTTTTTTAGATTTACTTAAAAAATCTGACAGTCCGAGAATCAGTAACATTACCTCGGGACTTGGTTCTTTAACCCTACACAGCGATCCTACCTGGAAATATTACAATTTTAAAACAGCAGGATACGGAACATCAAAAGCAGCTTTAAATGCTTACACTATTGTATTAGCGTATGAATTAAAAGATCTTCCTTTTAAAGTCAATGTAATTGATCCCGGTTATACCGCAACTGATTTCAATGCCCACAGTGGTCCGGGTTCTGTAGAAAGCGCCGCATCTTTCATTATTAAACACACGCTGACTGATGAAAATGCCCCGACAGGACAATTTTACAGTAATGATATTGAAGATGAGATAGGAATTAGTCCGTGGTAATTTTTTGTACCATGTAAAAAGTAATATGTATTAATGATTTTGAGAGAGACCTAAAGGTTTCTCTTTTTTGTTTTATATTTTTGTTGACTAATATAATGCCATGAATTTTTTCAGTAAAATAGAAGTTAAATACATCATCATCCAGATTATTGCATTTAATTTCATTGTTCTTTCACCGCAAGTATTTTCGTATTTAACGGATATGCAACTTTCGCAGCTTTTTCTAAATTCGGCTAATAGTTCCGTGGATTTGGCAGTGTTTTTCGATAAAAATAAGATCGATATACTAAAATTCAATGATCTCATCAATACAATTAGAAATTACCAAATTTATGGATTTGTAATAGGTTGTTTGATTTGCATCTGGATCTCTTCAAAACGAAAAATAAGCTGGTTCAACTCCTTAATGGTTATCATTCTCAGCTTTCTGATCATCTTTCTAAAATATGCTTCATTCCCTTTTAAACCTTTGTATTTTGAAAATTGGTTTAATGATTTTAAAATTTATTTATATTTCAGTGGTTCTTTATTTTTATTAATAAGTTTGTCGCTGTTTTACTTAAGTTATAAGGTGAAGCTCAACTAAAATGTAAGATGGTAATTATTTAATAATAATTTCACCAATTTATAAGGTTCTCGGAAACATGTTCTCGATACAAAATGATTTTCCATTCCCAATCATTTCACTCGAACTGACGATGTATACAGATTTCTAAGCGTTGTCGTCACTTCGAGTAGATTTTTGAAGAAAATCGTATCGAGAAGTTTCTACCCCTTGAAGTGATAGAATTCAACATTTTCTAAAATAAAAACACCACATTATTGTGGTGGTGTTTTGCTATTGTTTTATATATTTTTCGTCAATTACTGTTTCAACATATCCTTCTAAATTATATTGCATTAAAGCATCAAAAGGAAATAATTTTGACATTGAATAATTGCGATCTTTATTTATCTTTTTAAATAAATCAACCATACTTTTTAAATCCTCATCAGAATCAAAAGAAAATGCATTGTAAATAGTGTCTTTGTATAACTTAAAATCGACAGAGCTAATTATTTTTTGCTTTTTACTATTATCCCAATTCTTATTTTTAGCTGCTTGTTCTATTTTTCTTTTGCAATATGCCATGAAATAATTTTCAAAATCCGTAGACTCAATTAACTGATCAACTAATATTTTATTATTTGCCGAAGGTTTATTAACTGTTGGAGGATTTACATCTTGTGAAAATAAAAAAGAAGCCATTAATAAAGAAAATGTTAATAATGTTTTCTTCATAAATTTTCATTTTTAATATCTTATAAATTTAAAATTTATTTTGGTAAAGAGCTCCAATAATGAAAAAGGATTCTATCTCGAAAATCTTTGATTTTCAATTTATGTGAACTTCTTATACAGCACTAATGAACTTTAAGAAACTAAAGTGTTCAAAAACTTTTGTGGCTTTTGTAGTTATTTTTTAAACGCAAAGTTTTAGCTACAAACTGCTTTATTATAAGTTTGCAAAGAGTAGCGACGAAGTCGCCGATTAAGTTAGCTTTTGAAAAATCAATTTCATTGATTTAAAGTCTTTATTGCCTTTATATGTATGTATCCAATTTTTCTTTGCGTTAAAAAAACACCTCCTTCCATCTATTAAAAGTAAAACGTAAAAAAAACTGAGTCATTTTTTTTTTATATTTGTACAAAACACGGATACAATCTCATTATGGAAAAGCTACGAAATCTAAGAAAACAGAGAGGATTCTCTCAGGAAAAACTGGCAGGTATCATCGCAACCGATCCTTCCAATTACTCTCGTAAGGAAAGAGGAGAAATAAGAATATATGATGATGAATGGGAAAAGTTGGCGGCAGCTTTAAATGTACCCGTGGAAGAGATAAAAGAAGAAAGGCCAACAGGTATTGTACATAATGATAACTCAACTTTTAGCGACAACTCAAATTCCGGTAATTTTTATAATCAACAATTTAATATTCCAGATTCTGTGATAGAAAATTTACAGGATTATATTAAAGTTTTAAAAGAGCAGATTGAAGCTTTAAAAGAGGAAAATCAGAAGTTAAAATCTAAATAGATCTTTTATTTTCTTATTCTCATAAACTCCCTATATGACAACAGAAGAACAAATCCAAGAATACATCATTAGTCAACCTGGGCAAAAACGCCACGATATGGAAACGTTGCATCAGTACATTCTGCAGGTAATGCCGGACTGTCAATTATGGTTTCTGGATGGTAAAAACGATAAGGGAGAAACGGTTTCCAATCCTAATATCGGATATGGGTTTCATGTCATGAAATATGCTGATGGAAGCACCAGGGATTTTTATCAAATTGGTATTAGTGCCAACACAGCTGGTATTTCTGTTTATGTTCTTGGAATTAATGATAAGAACTATTTACCTCAAACCTATGGAAAAAAAATAGGAAAAGCGAGTGTAACTGGGTATTGTATTAAGTTCAAAGCACTGAAGGATATCAATATTGAAGTGCTTGGGGAGGCGATACGAGATGGAGTTGAGAAAAGCCTGGAGTCATAAAAATAGGTAGACAAAAGTTAATCACAATAAAAAAGAGAAACCCCACAGTTTCTCTTTTTTTATATCATCTAACTAAATTTCCTTTTCCTCAACCAGAAGAACAATCCGCCCAGTAATCCTATGATCACTAGTGGAAGCAGTAAGTTAAACCACTGCCAGTTGGTTTTTTCTTCGGTGATTCGCTGTCTGTCTAATAATCTTTCTTCGATGTTTCGGTTTCTCAATTCCATCAGGTTACTGTCGTCCAAAAGGTAATCTAAAGCATTTCTTAAAAACTGTTCGTTTCCGAATTGCTCATTCGTCATCAGATCCACTCCTAGCGGCAAAGGCTCTCCTTTGATCACTTTATTTCTCCCTACATCACCGTCCGCAATAACGATCATTTTATTGTTAGGGCTCTCACCTTTAAAACCTGGATACGATTTTCTTTCAATCCTTGATGCATATGCAGAAGTAAATTTCCCTTCCAATGCTACGGCAAAGATTTTCGGAGTACTTGGTTTTTCCATTTGTCCCAGACTGTCGACACTTGAAATCTCTTTCAGATCAACATAGTTGGGAACCTGTTTCAATAAAGTTCTTTCACTCGATTCAAAAAGAACTTTGGTTTTAATATTTTTTCTTCCTAAAGTATCAATAGATGTCGGAAATTCAAATTTCACCGGATTGATATTTTTAGTAATCGGATCGTTCTTTTCAGCAATTCCTAATGGGAAATACGGCCATGGAAGGCTTGTATATTGTGGATTACCACTAACCTCTCCTGTTACTAACCTCAACAAAGCAAATTTCTTTACATCTTTTACCAAAGCAGGATTGATCCTGATTCCGTAATTAAAGAAGAAATCCGTCATATTAATATCAACAGGGAAAGGCATTACTTTTTTAGATCTTGTCAGCGTATCCATTTCTGCATTCACCGCATCGATCATCCATAATGTTTTTCCACCATTCATGATGTATTGATCCAGGATCACTTTTTCACCATCTGTAAATGCTTTTCTAGGTTTTGCAATGACTAAGGCGCTCATCTGCTTTAACAAAGGAATATCCGCCGCACTTAGCTCAACCTGATTTTTAGGAATAACCGGTCCGGCATCATAATTTTCTAATGCCAAATGCATGAAACCCTGGAATTCACCGGGACTTAATTCATCCTGATTCACCAAAACCCCTATTTTCTTTCTCTTATCGGTCGCAATATTTTTGATATTGGAAACAAGATTGTATTCTAAATTCTCAATAGATTTCGTCAGCTGCTCATCCGCATTGATGTTCGCCTGCTGTACCACCAACGGGATAGAAACTCCGCCTTTGTTGTATTTAAGCACCGCATACGGAAACAATACGATCTGTGAAACTTTACCATCTTTTACATCCGGAAGAACGGAAGGCTGCATTCCCATAGCCATTAACGTATCCTGAGACATTTTGGTTTTAATGGGATCGATAAATTTAAAATCTATTTTTGGATTGATCTTTCTGAATTCTTCCAGCATAAACTTTGTTTCACTCTGCAGCTGCTTGAAACTTGCCGGGAAATCACCTTCTAAATAAACCTCAACGGTTAAAGGCTTTTTAACCGATTCCAATACTTTAATCGTATTATCAGAAAGGGTGTATCTTTTTTCTTTCGTTAAATCCAATCTGATTCCTGAAATGGCCAAAATAATAACCAATGGCAGGATCACAAACAGTAAAATTCCTAATGGAGACTTGAATGATATCTTCTTCATAATTCTACTTCTTTTTATTGATAAAATGATTGGACAATACTAACGAAACACCAATGATGAAAACAAAATAGGCTACATCTTTAAAGTCAATCAGCCCTCTTGTAAATCCAAGAAAATGCTGATAAAAACCTATATTCTGTAAGATAAAATCGGCTCCGCCTAATAATTTATAACTCGCTAACTGTTCGATTCCGAAATACATGATAAAGCACATGAAAACACCCAACAAGTAAGCCATGATCTGATTCTGAGAAAGCGATGAAGCTAAAATTCCAACTCCCGAAAAAGCGGCAATAAGCATGATCAACCCAATATAACTTCCGAAAGTCATTCCCAGGTCAATGTTTCCTTCAGGAACTCCTAAAACATACACGGTATACAGATAGATCAGTGAAGGAATCAGGCATAAGATCCCAACTACCCAAACGGAAAGAAACTTTCCCAATACCAAATCTGAGACTTTTAAAGGCTGTGAGAACAACCAGTTTAAAGTTCCGGTCTGTTGTTCTTCTGCAAATGTTTTCATGGAAAGTGCAGGAATAATGAACATCAATAACCAAGGGACTAAAACAAAATAGCTCTGTAAAGAGGCCATTCCGATCTCAAAGATATTAGAATCGTTATCGAAAAAAAACAAAAAAAGAGTCGCTATCAGACTGAAAGCTGCGATGATGATCCACGCACTCCAGTTCCCGAAGTAACTCCAAAGTTCTTTTTTAAAAATTGCAATCATAGTTTTATTTAGGGTTTAGGTAATAGGTTGCAGAGCAAAAATTACCTTATCAATTATATTTTAATCTATTGTTGGGGGATTAAGATTTTTTCTTTTTGTTTTTATTGACCAGTTTTACGGTCATCATGATTAAAAATACAAGAACGAAAAATCCGGTAATTAATTGCCACCAGTATTCGATCACTGAAGATTTTAAAATAACCGTGAAGACCACCAGAAATAAAATGAAGGTAGCAATCTCATTTGCCTGTCTCAGTTTTATATTCGCCGTTTCCAAAGTATTTCCATTCAGGGCTTTTAATTGAAGTACCTTTTTCCAACACCAGTAATGGTAAATCGCAAGACCTATCAGGAAAGTGAGTTTTAAATGAAACCAAGGCGTTTTCATTAACCCTGTATTAAGACAGATCATGACTAATCCACAAACGGTCATAATAACTCCTGCAGGAACCGTAATAATATTCCACAGCCTTCTCGCCATGAATGTATACTGTTCTCTTAAGATCTTCTTCTTCTCTTCAGCAAATTCATCGGTATCTTTATAGTAAACAAATAGTCTTACGAGATAAAAAATTCCCGCAAAATAACTGACCATAAAAATAATGTGCAGCGCCTTGATTATTGTGTAAAGCATTTTAAACTTTTCTATTTTTTTTAGGAACTAATCACCTTTTTCATCAGTGCACTCTAGTTTTTATATCTACTTCGTTACCACAGTATCTGTACTATCTGGATCCGGTTTTAACATGATTCTTTTTGCGCCCAACTTGGTATAATACTTTTCCATTTTATTCAAATGGTCATCGCTGGTTTCTTTTCCTTTAATATTATACCCATAATCACTCCAGATTCGGATATAAAAAAGATCTTTAACCAAAACCCTGTAATTGGGTTGTTCAAAGTTTTTGGTAAGATACTCATCCAAGTCTTTCTTTGAACCGAACTGATACACATAAACGCCACCATCATTCAGTTCATCTGTTGGACTGTAGTAAGGAAACGCGTACAGCTTTTTAATTTTTGGGGCAATATCCTGATTGGCAATTTTTGAAATGATACCGGGATTATCTGTTACAAATGGTACCTGGGTAATCCCGATAGATTTCATTTCTTTATTTATTTTTACAGGCTGCATTCCCTGAAGCTCAACATTTTTAAGATCAAAATCCATAATATTCTGAGCAGAAAAACTTTGAAAACAGATAAAACCGATAATCAAAAGTATATTTTTCATAAGCCTGTATTTTTTTGTTTTAAGAAATCACACTCAGCTCTTTCCCCACTTTTTCAAAAGCAGCGATTGCTTTATCCAAATGTGCTCTTGTATGAGCTGCAGAAAGCTGAACTCTTATTCTAGCTTTTCCTTTCGGAACTACAGGATAGAAGAATCCGATTACATAAATTCCTTCATCCATTAGTTTCTCTGCCATCTTCTGAGCCAAAGGCGCATCGTATAACATAACCGGAACAATTGCTGCATCACCATCAGGAATATCAAAACCTTTAGCTTTCATTTCTTTTCTGAAATATTCTGCATTTTCCATTACCTGATCACGAAGTGAAGTATCGTCGGAGATCATATCTAACACTTTCAATGCTGCACCTACGATTCCAGGAGCTAATGAGTTTGAAAATAAATATGGACGGGAACGCTGTCTCAACATATCAATGATCTCTTTTTTACCGGAAGTAAATCCACCCAATGCTCCACCTAATGCTTTTCCTAAAGTAGAAGTAATAATGTCTACTCTACCCATTACTTCATTGGCTTCGTGTGTTCCACGGCCTGTTTTCCCAATGAAACCGGTTGCGTGAGAATCATCCACCATTACTAAAGCTCCATATTTATCGGCAAGATCACAAACACCTTTCAGGTCAGCAACGATACCATCCATTGAGAAAACCCCATCGGTAACGATAATGGTAAATCGGTGATTTTTTTCAGAAGCTGCAATCAACTGAGCTTCCAGATCCTGCATATTATTGTTTTTATAACGGTATCTCGCTGCCTTACAAAGACGAACCCCATCGATAATAGAAGCGTGATTCAGTTCATCTGAAATAATAGCATCTTCTTCTGTAAATAACGGTTCGAAAACACCACCGTTCGCATCAAAACAAGCTGCATACAAGATCGTGTCCTCTAATCCTAAAAACTGAGCAATCTTTTCTTCCAATTGCTTATGAATATCTTGAGTTCCACAGATAAAACGAACAGACGACATCCCATATCCATGAGATCCTATCATATCCTGAGAAGCTTTCATCACTTCCGGATTGTTGGATAATCCCAAATAATTATTCGCACAGAAGTTTAACAGCTTTTTACCATTAGCTTCTATTTCCGCACTTTGCTGAGAAGTAATGATTCTTTCTCTCTTGTAAAGCCCGTCGTTTTCAATATTTTTAAGTTCGTTCTGTAAATTTTGAAGATATTTTTCAGAGATCATTTTTAGTAATTTTTTAGATGCGCTAATTTAGTAAAAAGGCGGTAAACTATCCTATTTTATGATTCTTATTCTAAAAAATTGAGGTAAAACATTCATTTTAACAAATAGTCTACTAATTTAGTAGGATAATAATTTTATATTTGTCCTTTAAATTCTAAAAATGAAATTAACAACGGTACAAAAAGTTAGAAAAATACCCTCCAGAAACTTCCTGAATTTATATATGAAACCTTGCGTGCCTGTTATCCTGGAAGATTTTGTAGATCCGGAAAGTCCGGCTTTTAAAAAATGGAATTATGATTATTTTAAAGAGATTGCAGGGAATCATCTGGTCAATATTTATGGCAGTGATTTGGAATCTTTAGACAGAGTGGCCAGTAAACCTATTTCACAAACCCCTTTTTCTGAATACCTGAATCTGATCAGTACCCAACCTACCGAACAGAGACTCTTCCTTTTTAATCTCCTAACGATAAAACCGGAAATGAAAAGTGACATTCATTACAACGATGTCACCAATGGCAAAATTTTAAAATGGCTTCCGTTTATGTTCTTTGGAGGTAAAGGATCCATCACCAGAAATCACATCGACATTGATATGTCCCACGTTTTCATTACTCAATTTCAAGGCATCAAAAAAATATGGCTGTTTCCATGGGAACAATCGAGTCTGATGTACAAATTACCTTATAATTTTCATAGTTTAGCCAATATCAAAGAACCCGACTATAATGAATTTCCTGCTCTGAAATACGTAAATGGTTACGAAGCGATCATTCATCCCGGCGAAACGCTTTATATTCCTTCCGGATGGTGGCATTATATCCAATATGAAACAGAAGGGTATTCTGTTTCGATAAGAGCCCTGCCGTCCAGCTTGCTCGAGAAGTGGCGGGGTTTTAAAAATCTTGTGATGATCAGGCATTTCGATAATGCCATGCGGAATTTGTTTAAAGAAAGATGGTTTAAATTTAAAGTGGGAAAAGCACATAGGAAAGCGAAAAGAGCAGTTTCAAAAATCTCAAGATAAAATAAAAGCCTTCGTAATGAAGGCTTGTTTTCTATGTTCCAATTTCCAGTTTTTATTCAACTGTTATTGATTTTCCTTAACCGGAAGGTATTTATTAAGTACTTTCCCACTATTAAGGGCAAGGGAACTTTCTAATTTTAAAACTTTTCTCCCATTAAAAACAGGAAGTCCTTTTCCAATGGCAACCGGATTAACGATGATATAGTATTCATCAATAAGATCCTTATCGATCAAAGAACTTACAAAATCAGCACCTCCATACACCAAAATATCTTTACCGGATTCTTTTTTTAGAGCTTCTACCCTAGAAACCAAATCTCCGTTTTCTACTTCTAAGTTCCTGCCAGTAATATCTGTTTCCGTTTTGCTAAAAGCAATCTTACGCATATCAACGATCAGTTTTGCTAAAGCATTCGTTGGATTATCCGGTAGATTATCTGCTACATTTTCCCAGTGATCAATAAACTCCCGCGCCATTTTTCGTCCCATTAAAAGTGTATCACTGGTCTCAGCCAGTTCAACGATTTTTTGAAAGCCAATGGGATCCGGTGGGCTTAGCCATACCCAATCCTGCTCGCCATTAGGACCAGCCACAAAGCCATCAATGGTCATTTGCATCTGTAATTTTAATTTTCTCATATGAATTATTTTTAGTGATTGTGTAAGTTGTTGTTATTTGTTGCATTACAAATTTAGGATTTTAAGAAACATATAAGAAGATGTTATTTGTGTTTTATTTTTAATTCTTTTAGTAATATATAAACAAAATGCCACACGAAAGGATTCGTGCGGCAGCGAGGGGTTCAAGGTTGTAATGACGAAGGACTGAGGATAAACGTAAATGGTGTTTGATGGTGGAGATTTCCAGTGATTAAAAATTTTTGAAAAAAAGTTTTATATACCTTATTGAGTACAAAGACATACTATAAAATCTATTTTGCAAAAATTATTAGATTTTTATTTACCTTATAAAGTATTTATATTTGCTTGTTATTAATAAAATACAGTGGTTTAATACCTTAAAAGATATAAGCAATGGATACTTTCGGTAAAAAATTAAGAGAATGCAGAGAAGCCAAAAGCCTTCCCCAAAAGGATTTGGCAGGGATTTTAAATACTTCTTATTCTGTAATTGGGAAGTATGAGCGTGATGAGATGATTCCTTCTATTGAAGTGGCTAAAAATATTGCTAAGATTTTAGGAACTACAGTTGGTTATCTTCTGGAAGAGACAGAGGATGTAAACATCTTTAAAGATCCTGCAATGCTCAACCGTTTCAACGACATCGAAAAGCTCGATCCTGAAATTAAAAAACATCTGCTTTCTGTAGTAGATGGATTTATTCAAGCTCTTAAAATTAAAAATATTGCTGCATTATGAAAAAGTATATTTTAATACTGATTCCTTTTCTTTTTATAGGATGTAGTTACGATAAAATCTATGAAAATAGAGAAGAGGATAGACAAGACGCCCAAAAAATTATTAATAAATTTTATTTTTTAGTAAAAGAAGATAATAAAAAAGAGCTTTTTAAATTATTTAGTAATCGTTTTTTTAAGGAAGTAGGAAAAGAAAGATTTGAACAAATTTTAGATAAAACAGATAATGATTTTGGAAAAGTAAAAGATTATGAACTTACAGATAGCTGGACACACATAATTAAGGGATCTAATCCCATCTCCAAATATGAACTTTCATATCTTGTTACAAGAAATTCCACTCAAACAAAAGAATATTTTAGACTGCAAAAAGAAAATGATTCAATTAAAATAATTTCTTATCGACTTGATTTTGATATTATACCAAAAAAATAAAAGCGGAAAAATCTCCGCTTTTATTTTTTGTTTATTATAATCTATATCTATGATTAATAATACTATCTTTTTTATGGATACTGAATATTAGTTCACCTTTCCTCTTCACAATAGTATCACCAGCTTGTATTTGATCTTTATATGAACTCCACCACCTGTTATGGTGATTACACTCACAAGATTTGTTAGTTAAAGGATTATAGCCTTTAGCTCTAAACATCTCAGAAGTATATGATGAAGGAGGTGTTTCTACAACTAAAATACATTCTTCCTCTGCAAGTCTCTTTGCATTACTTTGATGATCTATACGGTTTGTAAAAATGAAGAAGATCAACACAATTACTAAACATATAATTAAACTTATTCTTTGTTTCATCTTTAATTAAATTGAGGGGGAATGTTTAACATTTTTACGAAGCCAACTTCCAATTGCTGATGGAGCGTTATTAACTTTCTGAGTTATATCAGTTGTATTTGTTCTTGAAACTCCTGCATCATAACCAGTTCCTAAATTAAAACTTGTAGCCTGAGTTCCATAATCAGCACGCCTTATATTATCATCATTTGCGCTAAAACTATGAGAACCTCCATAAAAAACAGAGCCGGAAAATTCTGTAGAATAACCTGTAGCACCCTCAAAAACGTTAGTATATTTTGCTCCATCTTTCTCTCCATATGCATTCATTTGAAAAACTGAAAAACCAATATCACCAGGACTTGCCCCTGCTACCGCACGAATCCTTTCGTGTGGTTAAAATATTATCAATCAAACATTCTAAAAACCACAATCTTATCCAAAAGTTCCTTTTCTCCTCGCTATCACGCTCGTTACCAACTCTCACTTGCAAATTTAAACGATAATATAATAAAAGACCTAAGAACTCTACTTTCTTGGATCTTTTATAATTTGTAAACCAATTTTATTCGGACACGAGCGGGACGCTCGCGTAAGCTAGGGGATTTTTATAACTTGATAAAATTAGTTTCTTATCATGTAAATAGTAGGGAATATTGCAAACAAACAATCCAGGAATGGTTTTTCCTAGATTGTTTGTTTAGCTCAAAATCATAGACTTTGCGAAGCTAGCAGCTGGATGGAGTACCACACGAAATGATTCGTGCGGTAGCGGGGGATCATCCCTTGCTTCAAATCTTTGTAGTACCTCAGTCTATATTTTACTATCAAGAGAATAGACCTAAACCCCAATGTTCGTAATTTATTATATAAAGTGAAACAAGTAGCTTTATCGTTTATATTGACTTACAATCACAAACTTTGTGTTGCTACTTTTTTTAAATATAAATCCAACACTTCCATTCGTGACTTTTTTGTAATAAAACAGGCTATTATTTTGCATTATAGTTAAAGTATCAATATTAGGGATACTATACAAAGATTTATCAGGGTAAAAGTTTCTTCCATCATACAGGTGTCTTATATTTGTTCTGTATTTTTCGCTTAAAAAATTACAATCACTATCGTTAAAATAAGGTAATTTAAATTCCTCCTTTTCAGGATTTAAAATTATTATTTTGTTCTTAGAAATACGATATTTCTTTTTAAAGATTATATTTTTGAATTGATCATCAATATTGGTACAGTTAAATATACTTTTTATAATAAGATTATTTTTATCTAATATTTGAATAGATACTTTTCTATTATTATTTTCATAAATGTATTCATCTCCAATTATTGGCAAATATTGGCTTTTGCAAGAAATGAACATAATAAATGTAATTAAAATCATTGTAGTTTGCATCTTAAACTTTAATCTTTTTATTTGCTTTTGTCATAGAATACACCAGTAGAGGGATCTTTATTCTAAACCAAATTTATCTTCATAATTTAGCCTCTCAATTTTACTTAAATTTTTAATTACAACCTCTAAAGACCCTTTAGGTTTTAGTATTGAATCTCCGATTTCTATCTTGTCTTCCCAGTCTCTGTAAATAATTATACTATCCTTTTCTCCATACACAATATATGGAATACCGTGATTTTCAAAATCAATTGTTTCTTTATACACTATTGATTTTATTTCCCGCTGCTTCATCTCATCTAAAAAGTTATCCCGTTTATTGGAAGGAAAAATAAATTTATATAAAATTATTATAGCAATAGTAATTAGAATTATTAGTAAATTTCTATTCCTATTTGTCATTTTATAATTATTTTTTGTCTGGTTTAAAAAATCTAGTATTTGTCCTAGTCATTGGTACCCCCGCTGGCACGAGCGTCACGCTCGTTACCTCTTCTTGCATTGCAAATTTAAAGCAAAATATAATGAAAGATACGCGAAATTTTACTTCCTAGATCCATTTATAAATTGCTAGCCTACTTTTTTGAGAGATTATAAGAGTTATTAAATAAAAAAAGCCTTCATTTTAAGAAGGCTTTCGTATTGAGTTTTCAAAGCTATTTATTTCTTTCAAGCTATTTCTTAATAAATTTGCCTGTATATTTTGAGTCTTTTGTTAGAATATTCACAATATAATTACCACTTGTCAAAGCCGAAACATCAATTACAGAATGGCTCTTATCAATAACATTAGATTTCACTACCTGAACTGCCTTTCCTGACATATCATAGATTGAAATAGCTGTTATTTGCTGATCATTTTTTAGACTTACATTCAGTTCTTTATCAGCTATTGTAGGATAAACTGATAGACTTTTCTTTGTTTCTACTTCGTTGGTTGCCAATGTAGTTCTTGTTACTGCAAAAGTATCAACTCCTATAATATTTGAATTGGCTCCATCAGGTCCACCATCAGTAACAAAATAACGGAAAGCCATTCTCATACTGGTATCTGCAGCTAATCCGGTAACTGTATAAGAATATTGAGTCCAGGTTAAAGGATATCCATTTACAGCTGTTGTATTTGTCGTCAGGTTTGGATTAACAGAAACTGCCAAATTCGTGAAAGAACCCACCCCAGTCTCTCCCGCGGGGATTGTTGAAGCTGCTCCCTGATCACTTAATCTAAACTCCAATCTATCAGGAAAATTTCCTGAAGTTCCTCCTTTTCTTGTGTAAAACGAGATTACGTCACCATTTTTTACAGTAATTGGTGGTGTAATTAACCAATTGCTTATAGTACCACTCCCATCTACACTATTAAAATTACATAATGTAAAAGAAGTAGCACCGCCAGCTTGCCCACCACCGGCAAACGCAGTACCTCCACCCTGCGCCCATAAACTTAATCCTGCTGGATTACTTTGATTAGTTGTAGTCCAGCCCGCAGCTGCTAAAGTACTGAAAGTATCGAAACCCTGGCTAAAAATAACCTGAGAATACGCTATCAAATTGCTAAGCAAAGACAGCAATAGTAAAATTTTTTTCATAACATTTTCATTTATTTGTTATATCAAATTTAACTATTATTTTCAATAATTAAATATTTTTCAATAAAAATGTTACATTTAATCAAAATATCGCATTTCATTAAAAACACGATATTCTGATTAATTTTTTACTCCTTCACAAACTTAATATTCCTTTCTTTTATTTTAAATACATACACTCCTGGAATTAATTCAGCAACATTAATAGATTTACCAGGTTGATAAATTCCTGTTTTCACCAATCTTCCTTCAGCTGAATAGATGATAAAATCTGTTGGCTTATCTATTCCTTTAAAGTATAATTCGTTTTTAGCCGGATTTGGATACAGTGCAAATTGATCTTTCTCAAAATCCTGAGTACTTAAAGTATTATCATTTGTTACTGTAGAGTTGTTCTCTAAAATCTGATACTCATAATTGAACTGTACACTGGCAATAGGAAATGGTACAGATTCTACAAAATACTGATTATTTGAAGTATTATTTAAAACAAGATAGGCCACCTGACCTGCAGTACCATTTACTTTTATTGGAAGCGGCATTTCATAAAAGCTTACCGAAGCATTGCTTTGAGTCTGCCCTACCTTAATCGTTATAGTCTGATTCGAAGACTGCCTCCATCGGATATCATAGGTTGGGTATCCCTCGCCATACACCCAATCATTGAAAAATCCAGTAAAATCTCTACCTGTAGATTGCAATAAAGAAGCAGTCAGATCTGCAGTTTTCGCATAATTATAGGCTAAATTCGGTCTGGAGTGATATTCTTTAATGGCCTGATAAAAAGTAGCATCACCTAAAATCCATTTCAACATTCTAAGAATATACCCTCCTTTTGCATAAGACAATCTTCCACTGAAAATAGTTCCTTGACTTCCCAGGTTAGCATCAGCCACATATGTACTTCCTCCAGGAGCACTTGTAACGTAATCTTTCTGATCTTCCAGATAATCCATAAATTGAGATTGGGTCATCAATAATTTTTCATTCGCAAGATGTTCTCCAAATGTTGCAAACCCCTCATTCAACCATATATCATTCCATGAACCACAGGTTACCTTATCACCAAACCATTGGTGTGCCAGCTCATGAGCAATAACCGATCTTCCCCAACTACTCATAGAAGACATTGTCTGATGCTCCATACAGACACCCCCATATTGAAACTCCATATGCCCATACTTTTCATTGCGAAAAGGATATGGACCAAAATAAGTTTCAAAGGTATTCATGATCTGCTTTGTCCATTCTATATTAGACATTACAGCTGGATTATTTATTGTGGTAGGATATACATAATTTACAAAAGGAAACGGGGGATTTCCCATTGTATCATTCAGTTTAACAAAATTTGTAATTGCAAGAGCCACCAGATAAGCACTGGTAGGATACATAGTTCTCCAGAATGTTAGTTTTTTGCTATTTGGAAGTGCTATCTCAGACATAAATTTTCCATTGGCTGCTACACTGTATTGATTCGGAGTGGTTATTTTAAAATCAAAACGATCAATCTTATCATTAAGACTTTGTTTTGTTGGAAACCAGTCTTGTGCTCCATAAGGCTCGCTTAATGTAGAAACAATTAGACTACCGTTTTGTGAACCTGTAGAAAATGCACTATTAGCGGTATCAGGTGGACCTGAATATTGTATTGTTAAAGAATCTAATACATTCGCCGGAAGAGAAGCTGGAAAATCAATCTTCACTTCTTTCGTAGCTAACTGCTGGAAATTAAGATTATTCCCATGGTATTTCACTTGAGAAACCGTCAGAGTATTGGCAAGATCAAAATAGATACTGGCCATACTTTGATTGGGTTTAAAATGTGAAGTAACAGAGCCAGAAATAGTATAGATAGCAGGATCTAAACTCACATCCATTCTTTGATACTGCAAATCATAATTTAATGTATTAGGATTGACATTTGGAGCGGTCATCTTTTGAGTAAAGGATTTCATTTCTTTTGCTATTAATCCTTTCATTTCAACATTTTGATTTTGACTACGCAATGATTCAAACGAAATAATGCACAAAATTACCAGATAGAGTTTTTTCATTTTTAAATTTATAATATGGTCAAAGATAAAAAAAACCTTCTAATCATTGATTAAAAGGTTCTTATGATATTTAATTAAATATTTTTAAAGATCTAATGCTGGTTCCAAGAGCTTTTCCATTCTTTTCTTCACCATATCTACAGATCCTGCGTAATTATTAACCATCAAAGAGAAAACCAGTGTTTTCCCTGAGTTCGTTTTCATGTAGCCAGCTAATGTTTTTACTTTATTTAAAGTTCCGGTTTTAGCAAAAATTTGTCCATTCCCGGTTCCTATAAACATTCTTTTTAAAGTTCCTGACTGCCCACCTACCGGAAGTGAAGTCAAATAGGTCTTATAGTATTTCTGCTCCATTAAAGAAGTTAAAAACTTTGCCTGTGAAATTGGAGTAACCGTATTATTTCTTGAAAGCCCACTTCCATCTATATAGCTTAAACCATTAATATCAAAAGCGTTTTCTCTTAAATGGGTTGTTACTACAGTTCTCCCTGATTCTGAAGTCTGATCTCCCAACTTCTGAAAACCTACTGTTTTCAATAAGGCTTCAGCTAATGAATTATCACTATGTTGGTTGGTATAATAAATAATATCACCTAAAGTAGGTGACTTATACGCTGAAATCAATTTTCTGCTCTCAGGTGTAGGATCTGTCATTCTAGGAGTTACTTTTCCTGTAACAGCCACACCACTTTTTACCATAGAAGCTCTTAAAGTATTAGCTAAATAAGCAGGAGCATCAGGCAGTTTGGTTGTCAATATACCTTCCCCTTCATATTTATCTGCATACACCATTTGATTGGCATAAGGAGAAACATAAAAATACTTTTTATCAGAAGAGAAAGAACCCGCTTTTTTCACAATCAGTTTTTCGTTTGCCGGACTGATTTCACGAGTGGTTCCTACAGGCAGATAGTAATTATTATTCTCTAGCCAAACAACATTTTCCGGAAGCCTCGCAATATTACCTTTGAAAAGCGCTGTCTGAATAATAATATCACCATTTACCTTTTTGATTCCTTCATGTGAAATTCCACTTAGGAAATCTGAAACGATCTCTCTATATGATAAAGCTCCACCTTTATTAGTCCCAAGGGACGGATCTCCGCTTCCTACCACATAAAGATTACCATTTAAAACTCCATTTTCATCTATACTTCCTGAATATTCCAACTGCGTCATCCAACGATAGTTTTCCCCTAACAGGTTTAAAGCTGTTTCAGTGGTTAACAATTTCGTTGTAGAAGCCGGAACTAAAGGAGTATTTTCATTGTACGAAGAAATTACTTTCTTAGTTTTCGGGTCATACACTACAAATCCCCACTCCGCATTTTTGAGTACGGGATCCGACACCATTGTGTTTACATTAATATCTACAAGTTCTTTAGCCGACAAAATCGTCCTCTCAACCACCGAAGTTACCGGAGAAGGTAAATTTAAATTCGTTTTTTGATTGTCGTAAGCCTGAGAATAAAGAACAGTAGAAACGGTAGATTGAGCAAGGAAAAACCCAGAAGCCAATACCGCTACACTTGAAATATATTTTCTGAAATTTACCATCTATCTTAGTATTTGTTTTTATGCCTGTCTCATAAAAAACGATTAGTTATAACCATCCAATAAAAGAGCCAAACAATTAATCAACGACCAAAAGTAGAAAATATTGTTAGAAATCAGACCATTATAATCTAATAAAAGCCTATAAATTTTGTTAAAAATTGTTAAAAATCCACGAAAACGTCTTTTTTGATGCTTTGGTAAGCAGTAATTTCATCGAAATCTTTCAAACTTAGCAAAACTTGATTCTTATACTTTTCATAGTTTTTACCTCGGGGAAGCTTCAGTAAAATCTGAAACTGATATAGATTATTGATTCGTGCAATTTGAGATCTTTCCGGACCTAAAACACATTCTTCAGGAAGATATTTTCTTAATACAGAACCTAAAAACTGAGATGCCCGATTTACTTTATCTTCTTTTCTATGTTTAAGCTCGATCATAATAAGCTTTGTAAAAGGTGGATAATGAAATTTCTGACGTTCTTTTAAAAAATAATAATAGATCTTAGAAACCTTATTCATTTTGAGCAGCTGAAAAACAGAATGTTCGGGATTAAAGGTCTGGATATAGATCTTACCCTTCCCGGAAACTCTTCCTGCTCTTCCTGCAACCTGCGTAATCAACTGAAAAGCGCGCTCTTCTGCTCTAAAATCCTGAACATATAATAAGGAATCAGCCTTCGGAATGGCTACCAATTCGATATGATCGAAATCCAGCCCTTTAGAGATCATTTGTGTACCTACAACGATATCCGTTTCGCGGTCTTCTATTTTTTCATATAATTTCTCATAGGCAAATTTCTTCCGCATAGAATCAACATCCATCCTATCCACTTCATTATCCGGGAATAATTTAGAAACTTCTTCATGAATCTGCTCAACACCTACTCCCCTTTCATTTAGATTTTCGGAATGACATTTTGGACAGGCTTTTGGTTTGGAAGCCCGCTGACCACAATAATGGCACTTCATTTCGTTAGCCGCTTTATGGTAGGTCATAACCACATCACAATTGGAGCAATAATTAACATATCCACAAGATTCACACTCTAAAACATTAGCATAACCCCGGCGATTGTGAAGAATCATCGCCTGGTTTCTTTCTTCTAATGTTTTTTTTATCTCATCAATCAACTGTAAAGAGAAATTTCCGGAAACTTTTTTAGAATCCTGGGCTTCTTTAAAATTAATCAATTCAAACTCAGGAAGCTGGACATTTCCAAATCTTTCATTAAGGAAAATATACTTCATTTTCTCTTTTCGAGCCAGATAATAACTCTCGACGGAAGGGGTGGCAGAACCTAAAATCACCCGTGCATCATAGAAACTCCCAAATATCAGGGCAGAATCTTTAGCATTAAAATATGGTGATACCTCTCTCGCTTTGTAAGCAGAATCGTGTTCTTCATCTACAATAACCAATCCTATGTTCTGATATGGCAGGAATAAAGCATTCCTTGTTCCAATAAGAATCTGAATATCATTATTTTTAATTCTTCGCCAAACTTCTACCTTTTCGAAATCGGTTAATTTCTGATGATAGAACCCTAGTTTTCTTCCGTATTTTTTTTCAAGCCTCTGCGTAATTTGTTTTGTCAGGGAAATTTCAGGAAGTAAAAACAATACATTTTTACCATTATTTACACATTCTTCTATTTTCTCTAAATAAATATGAGTCTTCCCAGAAGAAGTTACCCCATGAAGCAATACGTTTCTCTTTTCTTCAAAAGCTTCGTCAACCTCTTCTTTTGCTACTTTCTGAGATTCAGAAAGCTCCTCTATCTCTTCAATTTCTCCTTCATAGCTTTCTAATCTGTCTTTTTGCAAATAATATTCTTCAACAAAATTCTTATCTATCAGTGGCTTTAAATGAGAATGTCCAAAAGTGCCATCTTCAAAAAGATCAGATTTTTTGATAAAGCTATCCGGGCTTTCTGTCTGTTGAGATAAAATAATTAAAAAAAGGTCTTTTTGCTTAGGTGCTTTATTCAACTTTGCCAAGATGGCTGTAAGACTTTCATTATCTAAAAGATCTTTATTGATCTTCACATAAGCTACTTCTTTGGCTTTATATTTTTCACCTATTTTTTCATCAATCTCTATATATTGAAGATCAATTAATGAATTGATGGTTTTAATAATATCTTTTTTGGGAATAAATGCTTCCAGATCAGTAAGGTTAATAAGCTGTCTTACTTCAAGTGCCTGGATAAGATACATTTCGTTAACGTCCAGATTTTCAAAATCAACCGTTACATTAGGTTTTAATTTTAAATAAGTTTCACTTTCCAATTTCAAAGAGGATGGAAATGCAAAACGATAGATCTCACCCAAACTGCATAAATAATATCCTGAAAGCCAGTTCCAGAAATCAATTTGTTCCTTTGGCAATATTGGAAACTCATCTAAAATACTGATAACCTCTCTTGGTATAAACCCTTCCGGTTCAATATCATGAATTTCAAAAACAATTCCAGTATAGATCTTTTTTCCACGAAATGGCACCAAAACCCTCATTCCCGTTTGTATTGCAGGCATTAGCTCTTCAGGTACTTTGTAAGTGAAAGAACCTTTTAAATTTAATGGTAAAACAATTTGGGCGTATCGCAAGAGAAATAATTAAAGTGTAAAATTAAATCATTCTTTACAGAACTGCAATTTTTTATTCGTGATTCCATGTTCTGTACCTTATCTTTGTTAATCATTCTTTGTTCATGGAAAATTATATCCTGTTATTTTTTATTGGACTCATGGCTGGAGCGATCAATGCGGCAGCAGGAGGCGGATCGTTTATTACTTTCCCGGCGCTTATTTATGCAGGGGTTCCTCCCATTCAGGCCAATGCATCAAGTACGGTTGCCTTATTTCCCGGAAGCCTGGCCAGTGCCTGGAAATTCAAAGAATATATTAAGCCTTTTCCTGATATTTCAATCACCGCAATGATCATCCTTACTTTGTTAGGGGGCTGTGCGGGAGGTCTATTGTTGTTATATACCCCATCAAGTGGTTTTAATCTCGTTGTTCCCTGGTTGCTTTTACTAGGTTCTCTGGCCTTTGCATTTGGAAAACAAGCTGGTAACTGGCTTAGAAAAAGAATGCATATTGGTGCTGGTTTGGTACTTGGAGCACAATTTCTTTTAGGAATATATGGCGGTTATTTTGGTGGAGCAGTTGGAATTATGATGATGGCTGTTTGGGCATTATTCGGATTATCGGATATTAAGGTTATTAATGCCAATAAGACTCTTTTTACAGGAATAGCTAATGCTGTGGCAGTTATTCTGTTTATTTGGGCAGGAAAAGTATACTGGCCTGAAACCTGTACCATGATGATGGCAACAATTCTGGGAGGCTATTTTGGGGCACATTTTACAAAAAAACTCGATCCTGCGAAATTAAGAATGGGAATCGTTATTTTTAATTTTATAATTACTACAGTTTTCTTTATCAAAACATATCTTTAATTAAAAGAACATTTCAATTATTCTATACCAGACAGCAGTTGTTAAAAACCCTACGATAATACTGAAACCAATGGTCAAATTAGTTAGTTTGGTATTGAGTCTAAACTGCTCAACAATAATACTTGAAGTAACAACAGTAGGCATAGCTGCTTCGAAAATAGTAATTTTAGCAACATCTCCTTTTATTCCTAATAACAGGGCCAATCCCAAAACAATAGCTGGTGCTAAAATTAACTTATATAACATGGAAACCGACATTTGAGGGATAAGTTTTTTCCAACCGTTGAATTTAAGTTGCAATCCTACAGAAAACAAAGCTAATGGGCTCACCGTTGCTGCTAATTTGTCAAACAATGGTTCTGCCACTGTAAAATCAATAAACTGAGAAAGAATGATTGCACTTATACATCCTACCAATGGCGGAAAGGTGATCAGCCTTTTTAAAATAAACTGAGCACCAACCTTTCCTGAGGTGCTCCCGCCTTTTACTGCTGCAATAATTCCTAAAGTCGAAAGACTGAAAAACATGGTCTGATCACAAATTACAGCAATACTTAAAAGACGCTCTCCATAAAAAGCACTGATCAAAGGAAAGCCGATAAAAGAAGTATTACTATATCCACTAATGAGTTCCATCGTACTTTGCGAACGCCTTGAATACCCTTTTTTCATACTATAAACCGCCATAAAAACAAAACAGAACACAGCAATAAGAAATGTAGCAACAATAGGAAAAAGCATTTCCAGTGTCCAATGAACTTTCGGCAAATATTTGAATGAAACCGCTGGAAGAGCAAGGTAGAGGATCCAGGTATTGATCCCTTTGTGAGCATCAGGATGGATGGATTTAGTTGCTTTCAATAGCATTCCAGCCAAAATACATACCGCGATCAAAACAAAATTCACCATAATTGTGTTGGACTATCTCGCAAATTTAAGGTTGATTTTTTAGTTGACCGTGAAAATCAATCTATTTTTTATTGATATGCTATGCGATGGCTATTTTATCTCCCGCAGATTTTGCGGATTACTCAGATCTTTATGTTTTATCGGATTTAATTGATTTAACATATAGGACTGTTTAGATTTAATCAGGGATTAACTGTGTTCCACAAGCTCATTACCTCAACTTTTTCTAAAGATTTTGATAGTTTAATCCGTTTTGAGCTTTTTGGAAGTAAGTCAAAAAAGTTATCACTAAAATGAATATCCCCTAATAAATAAACATCTTTTGCTAAAACATCGGTAGAGACTTCAATTTCAGTTGGTGAAATTTTCCTGATTGTAATATTGGGTTTAGTCAGCTTTAAATCTTTAGGTTTTCCAAAAAAGAAATTATTTTCAGCTACTATTTTAGCATTCTCGCCTTTTAAGGTCAACTTTAAAAAGACTTCATTTTTAGATGAATCAGAAATTAAACGATCTATTTTTACTGGATCAAATTTTACAATTTCATTCAGCGTTTTTTCTTCAGAACTCACTGTCCCGATCACTTCTCCATTAAACTTAACAACCTTTATTTCAACAGTCAGATTCCTAAATACATTCTGATTATCATTGATAGCATACAAATTCAAAGTCCCTTCTTTTTCTTCAGTCAATAAAACCTGCTGTTCAAAACTTCTTTTTATTTGATAGTGCAAAGCTTTCCAATTTCCCAGGTAATCAATGGAAGACCATGAAACAACGGGCCAGCAATCGTTTAGCTGCCAGTATAAAGTTCCCATATTATAGGGTTTTGCACGACGGTGGGCTTCAATTGCAATTTGCATTCCTCGAGCCTGTAGCAATTGAGAAACATAATTATATTTTACAAAATCAGTTGGAACAGGATAATCGCGCTCCATATATTTGTTAATGATCTCCCAACCTCTTCCATGTTTTTCGTGAGCTTTTATCGTAGGACTTTGCAAGCTTAGATCAGGATCTCCAGAAAACATAGATTCAGTCGTTTCCAGACTTGGCATTCCCTGGAAACCATATTCCGACATAAAGCGACCTACTTTTTCATTATATATTTCGAAAGGCTGCTCACCCCACCAAACACCCCAATAATGAGAATCACCTTCTGTTAAACTTTCTTTATGACCCCAACCAATGGATGGTGAACTTGGCCAATAGATATTTTTATCAGCAGCTAAATTCTCTTTTAAAGTATTTGGAATTACTTCATGGAAAACCTTTTTATAATCTTTCCAAACCTGTAGGGAATCTTCTTTTGAATATTTAAATTGCTTCTGATATTCCCAGTTAACAATAGCCTCATCTACCTCATTATTCCCACACCATAAAGCAATAGAAGGATGATTTTGTAATCGATTAACCTGACCTCTTACTTCTTCTTTTACGTTATTCAAAAAGTCCTCATCAGCTGGATAAAAGCTGCCAGCAAACATAAAATCCTGCCATACCAGGATTCCATTTTCATCACAGGCTCTATAGAATTCATCATCTTCATAAATCCCACCTCCCCAGATACGAATCATATTCATATTTGCTTCTTTAGAATCTTTGATCAATTGCTGATATTTCCCCTTGGTAATTCTTGGTGAAAAGCTGTCTGCCGGAATCCAGTTGGTTCCTTTTATGTATAATGGATGTCCATTTACTTTAAAATAAAAAGACTTTCCTTTTCCATCTTTTTCCTGAATAAATTCTATCGTTCTCAATCCGATTCTCAAATCCTCATTTGAAATAATTTTTGAATCTTTTTGTAAGGAAACTTTAACCGTATACAAATTAGGATCTCCCCATCCATTTGGCTGCCATAATTTGGGATTCTCTATTGTAAAAGGAATATCTACATTATTGCTTCCCTTCTTTAATTGGAGTTGATTTTTTTTATTATCAATCGAAATTTCATAGATGCCTTCATTATCAGCAAAGATTTCAAAATGAAAATTTAAATCAGCCATTTGTTTGGTTAGGCCTTTTTGTTCAAATTTTACATTTTCAAGTTTAGCATTATTCCAGAAGCTCAGTTTTACATCTTTCCAAATTCCTGCTGTCACTAATCTAGGACCCCAATCCCATCCGAATTGATATTGAGCTTTTCTCACAAAACTTCTTGGGCTTTCGGGCATCATAAAAGGAACCTTTTTTGCCAGTTCTTTTCCTACATTTACTGCCGATCTGAATTTAATCTGCAGAAGATTGTCGCCCATTTTTACATATTGCTTCACAAGAAATTCCCATTTCCTGAACATATTATCTGTTTTCTTGAGGAGTTTTCCGTTAAGGTAAATTTCAGAAAAAGTATCTAATCCTTCAAAAACAAGATCTATATTTTGATTTTCTAATTCTTCAGATGATATATTAAAATGGGTCTGATAATCCCAATCTTCATTTTCTATCCATTGAGATTTCTTCTCATTTTCATCCTTGTAAGGATCCGGAATCAATTGATTATTCATGAGATCCAAATGAACCGTTCCTGGCACTTTTGCAGGAAGCCATTTTTGTTCTTTTGAATTTTTAAACTGCCATTTTTCAGAGGACAAACTGCGCTCTGAAAACTGTGCAAAAAGAAGATTTTGGATAAATAGAAAAATAAAAAGGAACGTTTTATTCATTAATAAGTTTATTTACAATTCTATGGATTCCATCTTTGATAAGAGGACAATTAAAATTAATCAGTAATCCAAGTTTAATATTTGTCAGTTTTAAATAAGTCAATACTTGCGAATAAAATATAGGATTCATTTCTAGCACCGACTTTACTTCAATTACCTTATTATTAACCATGATATCAATTCTATACGAATTTTCAATCATTACTTCCTTGTATCTTAATGGCAAGGAAATTTGTTTCTCTACATGTAATGTAAGCCCATCTTTGTTAATTCATAAGCCAATGCAGTCTCATAAGCATTCTCTAGTAGTCCAACTCCTATATTTTTATGAACTTCTAACGCTGCACCTATAATTTTATAGGACAATTCATTTTCTGTCATTCATTTGTGTTTTGTGTTTACTTTATTTTTTAACGCAAAGTTTTATTTTTTTTCCTTCACATCGTAAATTAGCAAAGTTTTTAATCAATTAAAATTGATTTGATGAAGCGAATGTTATATGCAGCAGCTTAATCAGCGACTTTGTCGCAATGCTTTGCTCCTTAAAACAATAAAGTATAATATTAAATCTTTGCGTTTAAAAAATATTCAATCTCATCCATCGTTCAGAGGAACGAAAGAATCTCTATTTAGCTATGTTGAGATTCTTTCATTCCGCTTCATTCTGAATGAAAAAAAACAGTCATTAATAATAAATGTTGAGTATATTAATAACTTGAAACTACTTATTCTTCAAAGCAACTACTTCATCTGCATTCGCAAATTGTCCACCATCAGTAATAGCTGAAGAATGAAAGTATCCAGCACTGGTAAATTCCCTGATATCCTGAATATTAGTTGATCTTAGCCCTCCGCCAATAAGAATTTCTATTCTCCCATCAGACAGCTCAACTAATGTTTTAAGGTTTTCTTTGCCTTCAGAAACATTAGGCTTTTGTCCAGAAGTAAGAATGGTTTTAAAACCACAATCAATTACTTTTTCCAAAGAATCCTCCAATCCTTTTGCTCTGTCAAAAGCACGATGAAAAGTACATGGAAGAGGTTGAGCTAATTGAACCAAAATTTTATTTTGCTCAACATTAACCTCATCATTTTCATCTAAAATTCCGAAAACAAAGCCATCAACATTTAATGATTTCAATTGGGTCAACTCGTTCTTCATCTGTTCAAATTCTGCTTCAGAATAGGTAAAATCTCCCCCACGAGGACGAATCATTACAAAAACCGGAATGTTTATTTTTTCTCTGAGTTCTTTTGTTGTTTCAAAACTTGGTGTTGTACCACCTTCACTTAATCCATCACAAAATTCTATTCTGTCTGCGCCATTTTCAAAAGCAATTATTGCAGACTGTGGGTTAAAGCAGGCTATTTCTATCTTTGACATTCTTAAATTCTACTGTTTATATTTTAGCTAAAACTAATTTCATTCTTGTAATTCCAAAAATGAAATTAATTTATTCTATTGATTTTTAATTACTTTTTTAATGCAAATTCAGGAGTTTCCAATCGGTTTCCTTTTTGATCATGAACCGCAAAATTAAATCCATCCTGGATACAATAAGATCCATATTCCCCGTTTTTATTTAAAGCTATAAAACCCACCTGAATATCTTTTAGGTTTTTGTTTCTTCTTTGTGCAATCTTTACAATTCTTTCTACTGCTTCTTTACAGGCTTGCTGGGGATTTCTCCCTTGTCTCATTAGTTCTACTACCAGATGCGTTCCCACTGTTCTGATCACTTCTTCTCCATGCCCCGTAGCTGTTGCGGCGCCTACTTCATTATCTACGAATAAACCGGCACCGATAATTGGAGAATCTCCTACTCTTCCATGCATTTTAAAAGCCATTCCACTAGTTGTACATGCTCCGGAAAGATTTCCCTGTGCATCTAATGCGATCATTCCTATCGTATCATGATTTTCAATGTTGACAACCGGCTGATACTTGCTGCTTTTCAGCCATTCTTTCCACTCTTTTTCAGACTCTGGGGTCAATAGATTTTCTTTTTTAAAACCCTGTGATAAGGCAAATTGAAGGGCACCATCTCCCACCAACATAACATGGGGTGTTTTTTCCATAACCGCTCTTGCTACAGAAATCGGATTTTTAACATTTTCTATACAGGCAACAGATCCGATATTATAATTTTCATCCATAATACAGGCATCTAGTGTTACTCTTCCATCTCTGTCGGGACGTCCACCATAACCTACGCTTCTCTCCGTAGGATCCAACTCTACCAAACGTACTCCTTTTTCAACAGCATCTAATGCTCTTCCGTTTTTACCAAGAATTGTCCATGCTTCTTCATTGGCTTTTAAACCAAAGTTCCATGTAGAAAGTACAATGGGTTTATTGATGATTTTATTATTTTCAGGAAGCTCTTTAGCTATTAAATCCAAAGGATTCATTAATAATGCTGAAGAAGCAAGTGCTGTATTTTTTAAAAATTTTCTTCTTGAGTTCATATTTTTCTGGTATTAGGTTGCAGGAATATTTTTACTATTTATAATTATAAAGCTCCTATTTCATCTACGAAAAGCCAAGCTTTAGAATCAGCTCCCGGATTTCCGGCTGGTATAATTCCTGCATTTTCTATTTTAATTTTAATATATTTTGAGTTCTGATTTCCTATATTCAATCTTACTTTTCCTTTTGAGTTCTGAATTTCTTCTTTTCCAATTTCTTTGATCATTTTAAAATTAGTGTTGTCATCGGAAACAAAAATCTGTGTTGATTTAGCAAGATGAATCCAACTTCCCTTATTCTCCAGAGTATTGAAATAGATTTCTGAAAACTGTGTTTTCTGTCCTAAGTCAATAACTGCTACAACATCTTTTCCATTAAATCCTAACCACGTTTTCCCTAACTGCTTTTGATTTCCAATAATCCCGTCCACTAAAGTGAAAGCGCCTCCAAAAGAGTAATTTTCACTTGGCTGTTGTTCCAGGCTAATGTTCTTTCCTGTCGTTTTGGAAGGGGTAAACTGTTGTGTGGAAACAGCACTTTTTAGTTGACCTTCTTCAAAATAGGCAGACTTCACTGTCATGGCCTTAGATACAGGAATAACCTCCTGATAAGATTGAGAGTTTATTGTCGGATCCGTTCCGTCCGTTGTGTATTTTATTCCATTGGAATTTTGAGAAGTTGACAATTCATAAGCAACACCATTCACTGCAGGAATTACTTTTCCTGAAATATTATAAATGCTTTTAGCATAATTCACCTTCATTTTATCTAAAACCTTAAACTGCTGTATGACCCTGTTTTCAAAATCTTTATAATTTTTAGAATCCGCTGTTCCCCAAGCAACTTCTGAGAGTGCCATTAACCTTGGAAAAATCATATACTGCACCTGTTTAAAATCGAGAATATATTCAGTCCATAAATTAGCCTGAACCCCCAAAATGTATTTTGCCTGCTCAGCATTTAATTCCGAAGGGATAGGATCATAGGAATACACTTTATCTAAAGGAGTAAATCCACCAAAAGCATTTGGCTCCGATTGTGGATCTCCCTGATAATGGTCAAAATAGCAGAAAGCTCCGGGAGTCATCACGGCAAAATGTTTGGATTTCGCCGCTTCAATTCCTCCATTTACCCCTGTCCAACTCATTACGGCTGCATTTGGAGCTAATCCACCTTCTAAAATTTCGTCCCAGCCAATTATTTTTCTTCCTTTGCTGTTCACATATTTTTCAATGGTCTGAATAAAATAACTTTGTAAACCATGTTCGTCTTTCAGGTTATTTTTCTTTATTAATTCCTGACAATGTGCACATTCTTTCCATCTGGTCTTCGGGCACTCGTCGCCACCAATATGGATATACTGAGATGGAAAAAGTTGCATAACCTCGTCCAAAACGTTTTCCAAAAATGTAAAAGTTTCTTCTTTTGGACAAAATACATCATCAAAAACACCCCATTTCGTAGCAGCTTCAAAAGGTCCTTTTGTACAAGCTAATTCTGGATAAGCTGAAAGTGCAGCTAAAGCATGACCCGGCATTTCAATTTCGGGAACAATAGTGATATGTCTTTGTTCAGCATATTTAACCACTTCCTTAATCTGCTCCTGGGTATAAAAATAGGGGCCATATGGTTTTCCGTCAAATGTATTATCAACATAAGCTCCGATCATCGATTCTTTTCTTTTAGAACCTATTTCGGTAAGCTTTGGATATTTTTTGATCTCAATTCTCCATCCCTGGTCATCAGTTAAATGCCAGTGAAAAGTATTCAGCTTATACATCGCCAGATAATCGATATACTGTTTCACTTCATCCACGGTAAAAAAATGACGACAAACATCCAGATGCATTCCACGCCATGCAAATTTTGGAGAATCATTAATTTCCATAGCAGGAATTTGCTTGTCTTCCCTATGCTCTTCAAACAACTGAATCAACGTTTGAAGTGCAAGAAAATACCCCTGCTTGGTATAGGAACTTATCAAAATTCTTTTGGGAGAAATGTAAATAGAATACTTTTCTTTATCTGCTTCAGCATTAATTGGGATTTTTGGCTGTGGAAACAGCAAATGCATCACATGAACTTTTTCTGTACTGCTACTGGATTTAAATTTAACCTGGGAACCTAGACGTTTTTTTAAATATTCTGTTTCTTCTTTCGGAAGTTTATCATTCAGTATTAGTGTTTCTGGAATTTCAAACTTCCCGGCCTGCATATTTACACTTTGTGGATAAGGAATTAAATTTGGTTTCTTCTGAGCATGAAAAACAGTGGAAAAAATAGCAGAAAATATAAATAGAAAACGTCGCATTTAAGTATGATTAAGGTTTTAGCTAAGATAATTATTTTCTAAAACTCTTTTGCTCATTTTAACTTATTAAATAATAAAACATCTAAATTTGCAAAAAAATACAATGAGAAAAACTATTTTTCTGGCTGCTGGATTATTATTTTCAGTTTCGTCTCAAGCCCAACTTTTAGACATTATAAAATCTACTGTTAAGGATAAAACGGGAGTTGATCTAAATAATCCCGGTAAAACAAAAAATACCACTACATCCAATACGACTGCCATATCTACCTCATCTCCCAATAGATCGTCCTCTATTAATCTGAACAATCTTACCTCATCACAGATCTCATCTGGATTAAAGGAAGCTTTAAGTCTTGGAGTAACTGATGGTGTAAAAAAACTGGCTTTAACTGATGGATTTTTAAAAAATGAGGCTGTAAAAATTTTAATGCCTGAAAAATTACGGAAAGTCGACACTACGTTACGTTCTTTAGGAATGGGTAAACTAGCAGATGAGGGGGTAAAATTATTAAACAGAGCTGCTGAAGATGCGGTAACAGAAGCCGCTCCTATTTTCACGAATGCCATTACTTCCATGACCATTACGGATGCTAAAAATATTTTATTAGGTTCCAATAATGCAGCAACCAATTATTTGCAGACTAAAACCCAAAGCCAACTGTTTACCGCTTTCCAGCCAAAAGTACAGGCTTCTTTAGGAAAAGTAGGAGCTGATACGGTTTGGAAAAATCTTATTTCAAAATACAATATGTTTACTGGACAGTCTGTAACTACTGATCTTAACGAATATGTTACCACAGAAACTATTAATGGCGTATTCAAAATGGTGGCAGAAAAAGAAAGTGGAATAAGAAATACTCCGGCTATGAGAACGACAAGTATATTGCAGAAGGTTTTCGGAGCTCAGGATGGAAAATGATCTTAGATTTTAAAATTACAATTATATATATAAAAAAGGCTGTTTCAGAAATTGTAACAGCCTTTATTTTTTATTTAGAATTGCATTTCAGGAATATCCCCTTCAATGATAAGATCTGCTTCTGTAGATTTGATAATATGTTCTACTGAAATTCCTGGTGCTCTTTCAACGAGCTTAAAACCTGCAGGAGTGACATCCAGTACTGCTAATTCTGTCACTACTCTTTTCACGCAGTTTACACCTGTTAATGGAAGCGTACATTTCTTTAGAATTTTACTTTCTCCTGCTTTGTTTACGTGCATCATTGCAACGATGATATTTTCAGCAGAAGCTACTAAGTCCATTGCACCACCCATTCCCTTCACCATTTTTCCAGGAATTTTCCAGTTGGCAATATCTCCATTTTCAGAAACTTCCATCGCTCCAAGAATGGTTAGATCTACTTTCTGACCTCTGATCATTCCAAAACTGAAAGCAGAATCGAAGAATGATCCTCCTGGCAATATCGTAATCGTCTGTTTTCCGGCATTAATAATATCGGCATCTTCTTCGCCTTCAAAAGGGAAAGGTCCCATTCCGAGAACTCCATTTTCACTCTGAAACTCTACGTCTATACCATCTGGAACGTAGTTGGCAACCAGAGTAGGAATCCCTATTCCCAGGTTTACATAGTAGCGGTCTTTCAGTTCTTTTGAAATTCTTTTAGCAATTTGTTCTTTTGTGAGCATAATAAAAACTTAGACTGCAATTTAAATATTTTCAATTGAATACAAAAGGTCTTTATTATTCCAAATTATTAACATCATAAGTCAAAATAATATCTTTAATTTTGCAGGATTATTTAATCGAATGAAAATACTCTTAAGATATCTTAAACCTTACAAATGGTTGATTGCCCTTTCTTTGTTACTGGCCACCATTAATCAGGTTTTTTCTTTATTTGCACCGGCAATTACCGGTAATATCCTTGATCAGCTGGTTACCCATCCTAATTTTTTTGATAAGGAAAAACTCATTCCCAGAAATCTGAATCAATATTTATATGGAAATGGAATTTACCACGGGGCGTTTTATTTTTTAACATTGCTTATCGGAACAGCAATGATAAGCCGAATTGCCAAAGCATTTCAAGATTATGCGGTAAGCGTTATTACCCAAAAGTTTGGTGCGAAAATATTCACTGATGGTCTAAAGCATTCAATGGCATTACCCTACCAGGAATTTGAGGACCAAAGAAGTGGTGAAACCTTATCGATCTTAACGAAAGTACGAGAGGATACGGTGAAATTCATCACCAGTTTCATTAATATATTCTTCGGAATATTAGTCAGTATTATTTTCGTTTCCGTGTATGCTATTCGTTTACATTGGTCGATTATGCCTGTGTATATCTGTGGAATTTTCCTGATTGCTTTTATCACCAATTTATTGAGCAAAAGGATAAAAAACATTCAGAAAAATATTGTTTCAGAAACAACGGCTTTAGCTGGAAGTACTACAGAAAGTTTAAGAAATATAGAAATTGTTAAAAGTTTAGGACTAACCAATCAAGAAGTTATCCGTTTAAATAATAATACGTATAAGATTCTTGGACTTGAGCTTAGAAAGGTTAAAAGTATCCGTTCTTTAAGTTTCATCCAGGGAACGATGGTCAATTTTCTTCAACAGATGATTACCCTGACCCTGTTATTATTAATTTTCAAAAATATTGTTACTCCCGGACAATACCTGTCTCTGATGTTTTATGGTTTTTTTATTTTCGGACCGATGCAGGAAATTGGGAATATTATCATTTCTTATCGTGAGGCAGAAGCATCTCTTAATAACTTTGATCGTTTAATGAAAAAAGAGGTGGAAGAAAAACCACTTCATCCAAAACAAATTGGTGCTATTGAAGAATTAGAATTTAAACATGTTTCCTTCAAACATCAGTCGGCACAGTATAAAGCCTTAAATAATATCTCTTTTGATGTGAAAAATGGAGAAACCATTGCTTTTGTAGGACCTAGTGGTTCAGGGAAAAGTACATTGGTAAAATTACTGGTTGGGCTTTACAGGCCACAGGAAGGAAATATTTTTTACAATACAATTAATGGAAAAGAATTTGACTTTGATGAATTGAGAAATCAAATTGGTTTTGTAACCCAGGATACTCAGCTTTTTGCAGGAACGATCAAAGAAAATCTTCTTTTTGTAAATCCTAAAGCTACAGAAGTGGATTTGGAAATCGCTTTACAGAAATCAAGTTGTACTGCATTATTAGAAAGAGCAGAAAAAGGTATTGAAACGGTTATTGGTGAAGGAGGGCTGAAATTGAGTGGTGGGGAAAAACAAAGAATCGCTATCGCTCGGGCACTTTTAAGAAAGCCCCATTTATTGATTTTTGATGAGGCGACTTCAGCTTTGGACAGTATTACTGAAGAAGAAATAACATCCACCATAAAAAATATTTCAAAGGAAAAGGAACAAATTACAGTTCTTATCGCCCATCGTTTAAGCACTATTATGCATGCAGACCGAATTTATGTACTTGAACGCGGACAAGTCATAGAAATGGGATCTCATGATAATCTAATTGCCGAAAAAGGATTGTATTATGCCATGTGGCGACAACAAATCGGAGAAAGAAAAATGCTTATTTCGGAAGAATAAACAAAGCGCTGAATAAATTATTCAGCGCTTTGTTTTTATTTTAAATGTTGTTTTTCAAAAGAAATTATTCTTTTTGTCTAACAGTTCTTTGTTCAATTCTCTTTTCGAATTTTTCACCCTGGAAAATTCTCTGAATCATAATTCCGGGAATATGTATCTGATTAGGATCCAATTCTCCATCTTCTACTAATTCTTCCACTTCAGCAATTGTAATTTTTGCAGCGCCCGCCATTGGATGATTAAAGTTTCTTGCAGATCCTTTGAAAATTAAATTTCCGGCATAATCTCCTTTCCAGGCTTTTACAATAGAATAATCAGCTTTATAGGCATGTTCTAAAATATGAGGCTTACCATCGAAATCTTTTACTTCTTTACCCTCAGCAATCTCTGTTCCATATCCTGCAGGAGTATAGAAAGCAGGAATTCCAGCCTGAGCTGCTCTGCATTTTTCAGCAAGCGTTCCCTGAGGAGTAAGTTCAACATCTAATTCTCCGGAAAGCATCTGTCTTTCGAACTCTGCATTTTCTCCAACATAGGAAGAAATCATTTTTTTAATTTGTCTTTTATGAAGCAGTAATCCTAATCCAAAATCATCAACTCCTGCATTATTGGAAATACATGTCAAGTCTTTTACATCGCTTTCTACCAATGCATTAATGGAGTTTTCAGGAATACCACAAAGACCGAATCCACCTAACATTAAAGTCATTCCATCCTGAATACCTTCAATGGCTTCCTGTGCATTTTTTACTCTTTTATCAATCATTAAATATTAGATTTTCTGTTGGCTAAATTTAATAATTTTTCTCGTAACTGTGGTAGTCTGGATTTTTATTTGAACTTATAAAAGTTCATATTCGAAAAAACAGGATTTAAAAATCAGTTTACATACTTTTTTATAGAGATCAGATTCAGTAGGCAGATCTTACTTTACATTATTCAAAATCAAGTAATCCGTCTGAAAGTGCTTTCCATTGGATTTTTGATATTCCCACCATTCCTCCTAAACCAACCATCATATTTCTAAGTTTATCAACGAATGCAGCATTATAATTTGGAGATTCATTCCGTCCATATATCGCAGCCGTCAGTTCTTTGCCATTTCTTGAAATAAGAAAAGTTGATGTCGCTTTATCACTGTAAAAATGTGCAACATGATCATTTTGGTCATTCCCAGGGATTTTCGATGGGCTGCAGGTTACTAAAAAACTCTCAAACTCATCAGCAACCTGATGAAATATATTAACAATTTCTACCCAATCATATCCTTTTGCTTCTGCTTCACCGGGACCAGGTATATTAATCCTAATAAAATCTCCTATTTCAGGAGAACGGTCGAGAGGCTTTCTGTTGGAATCAAAAAGTTTAAAATCTGATGTATTTTCTCCGCTAAATTGTTGCCATTGATTGACCGAGAAGAATCTTTCTTTTAAAATACTAAACTTTTCTGCTGCCAATACGGCATCATTATAATACTTTTGACTTTCAGTGTCATGAAATCCGCCTTCTTTTTGTAGTGGTATTCCAGGAATTTTTTTTGGCTTCATTATATCAAATTTAAAATTGAACGTTTTTATCAATCCAAATATTGAATATCAAACTATTTTATTTTTTTCTTTTTAAAATCATTTTATTTTAAGCAGAAAAAACATTTATAATTAACATCATAAAATCCGGTAATTAGAATTAATGCGACAATTTGCAGACCAAATTTTCTTTAGGTACAAAAAAAAGTTCCGTCCAGGTCTTATAACGACAATCCTATCTAACTGAGTATATTAAGATTACATATTAAAAAATTATTTACTTTTTTTAATGGTCTAGATTTTGGAACTAATACAATAAGTAATTATAAGGTTCAACTGACAAGCGCCTCAAAAAAACAGTATTATGGAAACAAAAGATATATCAAAGGTAGCACTTGGTGCATTTCTCATCTCAGCAGGAATAGGTCACCTTACGTTTGCGAGAAAGGAATTTCAGGCTCAGGTTCCGGAGTGGGTTCCTTTAAAAAAAGATGATACTGTAGTATATTCAGGAATCGCAGAAATCCTTTTAGGAACAGCAGCGATTGTGACTCCTCAAAAGTATAGGAAAACAATGGGAAAAGTTCTCGCTGGATTCTTTGTGGCCGTTCTTCCCGGAAATATTGCTCAATATAGGAACAGAAGGGATTCTTTTGGTCTTAATACAGATAGTCAGAGATTGGCAAGGCTTTTCATGCAGGCTCCATTGATAGCATGGGCACTAAAATCTACAAAGGATTAAATATTTTTTAGAAAGCCAATAACCAGAACTTTTTCCTTATTTTTTTTCTAAAATTGGTCTATATTTGGTGAAAATTATTTACCACATATTCAGACCTGTTAATATAGTTAGTATATTAATTATTTAGCAAACACAAATTAATTCCATGAGAAAAAAAATACCTAACTGCAGCTTAGCCGTTTCTCCTACTCTATATCTAATCACAGATAAAAATATCTTCTTATTTAATTCCAAAGAATATATGACTTAAGATGAAGAAATTCATCGAGATCAATTTTTAAACTTCACCTTTACAAAAATTAATGTATACATGAAAAAATTATTTACCCTAACGCTATTAGCGCTACTATTTACAATAAAGGTCTATTCACAAGAGAAAATCTATTTTGATGAAAACTGGGAAAAGACCACTCAAAATAAAATGGAATATTATCGGGAAACTGAACCAAAAGGTAAGTTTACCTTAATAAAAGATTATTACAAAAACGGAACTCTTCAAATGGAAGGCTTAGCTTCAGATATAACTCCACAAAATGAAGTATATGAAGGAAAAGTGACCTGGTATACAAAAGAAGGAAAAGTAATCAATTCTACCACTTTTTCTAAAGGAAAACAATTGGGTCCAGCTCAATCATTTGATGAGAAAGGAAGAATACTTGAGGATTTCACCTATAATTCAGATGGCGGCTATAAGGGAAAGAGCTACGCTTACAAAGATGTTGAAAATTCATCTTATTTTAATTCTCTAACCATATATGAAAGTCCTGAAGTATATAAAACAATAATTTACGATGAAGACATCAAAGGAATCAGATATGAGACGAGCATTGAGAAAAATGGAGATTCTGAAACTAAATACTACGGGGATAAAGGTAAATCACTTGGTAGTAACAGCTATTCTTCATCCACAACCAATAGTGGTACTGTTGTAGAATATTATTATAATCCAATGCGGGTTTCTAAAATTGAAAAATATAAAAATGGAAATGTAATTGAGAGTACTGTATTTGGCAAAAATGGAAATCTTTTACAAGAAGAGAAAAAAAACAAAAAAGACGGATACAAAACAACCTACGATGAATCCGGAAAAAAAATAGGAAATTTAGTATATAAATCAAATACAGAAGCTGAATATCTTACACCTTACGAAGGTGAAGATTATCAATTTACTTATGATTATTTGCAAATTTCTACCATTGATGTTTATAAAAACGGGTCACTTGTATTAAATAAAAGCTTTAGTGATAATGGAAAGTTATACTCAGAGAAAATTCTTAAAGATGATTCTGTACAGGAAATGAAATACTATAATGATAGTGGCACTTTAAAATCCAATATTACCTACAAAAACGATCTGCCTTATAATGGCACTTCATATGATGACCATAATGAACAACTTTATAAAGATGGGGTTTTAGTGCATTCGAAGACATTTTTTGAAGGAACTAAACTGCAATACGAAAAGAAATTAAACGCTGATAAAAACACATATGAAGCAACTGTTTATAATGATAAGGGAGCTATTCTTTACGTTTATAATCAACCAGTGGATGAAAGCTATCTTTTTACGGCACAAATTGCACAATATATCAATGGTAAACCGGCCAACAAAGCTGTTGTAAAAAATGGAATTCTTCAAAGTGGAAAGATTAAATTTAAAATAGATTCTGGCACAAAAGAAATAGAACGCAGTGGAAAATGGATATTATTAAAGATTTATGATTCCAATGGAAAACTTACTCAGGATTCGAAAATTTTAGCCGATTCGGAACAGGATGAAACAAATTATAGCCCCCAGACCGGTATATCGGAAGATAATTTATTGTATAATATTTTTTAAATATAAATAGTCTTTTAAATAAGAGTTTCAGAAAAATAAAAAACCGCCACTTAAAATTTAAGTGGCGGTTTTTATTAGTGTAATAGAACTATTATTGTATAATAAGTTTTAATGTAAATAGTTTTCTGGTGTGAACTTTCACAAAATACACTCCTTTTGGAAGGTTTTCATTCACTAAAGAGAAACGCTGATTATGTACGTTTTTAGATTCATACAATAAATCGCCTGTTGCGGATAATAATTCAATCTTATCAATTGGATAATCACTCTTAATAAATGTAGGTTCACCTGGTTTTGTAGGATTTGGATATAATACTACATTTTTTTCAGTGCTTTTTTGCACATCATCAGTTCCTAAAGTTGATGAAGTAACCTGAAATTGCTTTCTGTTTGAAACTTCAGTATAAGAATCATTGGTAAACATAACCATATAATAATTTCCGGGAGTTGTAGGTAATGCTGCACCGCTTAATGTTTTTGTTCCCTGAGTTATTCCGTCAAAATAGGTATAGGAAACAAAGTTGTCGTCTGGTGTCTGAACACTCTGAGGATAGATTCCCAACCAATCTTTGATGATTCCCGGAGAATCGGTCCATGAAGCAGTAATATTTTCCCCTAAAGTATAAACAGGTTTATTGATCCATAATTCGGTGACAATATCTCCTACTTTAAAGAAAACTTTCTCACCAATCGCGGTGTACCCATCTTCAAGGAAATACTGTGCAAAATAATATCCTTTTGGAAGTCCTGTAAAGTTAAGGCTTCCTGCAGCAGTTGTTACATATTGATAAGTTGCTGAAGTATTAGTTCCCGGGCTTTGTCCCATTTTGTAAATCCCAATCCAGTCTTTTACTAAATTTGGTCCGTTCGTGAAGTTAATTTTCACAGTTCCGCCTACAGGATAAGTATCTGCTGTTGCCTGTAATACTACTTTTGGTCCAACATAGAAATTTTTCCTCGGTGTAATTTCGGTATACCCATCATTAGCAAAAAATCCAGCAAAATATTGCCCTTTTACAGCTAATCCATTATTGAAAGTCGCAGTTCCTGCAGTTTGACCATTGGTATAAAGGTATGTCTGAGAAGTTACAGTAGCAGGAATCTGCCCTTTTTTATAAATTCCGACCCAATCTGTTTGATTTCCAGGTCCACCAGTATAGGTAGCGATAATTGGAGTATTTTGCAGGTATTCTGTGGCATTTAAAGTAAATGTAGGATTTGAAACTACACTTCCAGAAACTTGGAATTGTTTTACATCACTCCAGTCACTCCATTCTAAATTTCTATCTCTGTAACGGGCTTTTACATAATAAATTCCATTAGAAATTGAATTGGCAGGGAAAGTAACTTTTGTAATATCCACTCCCGCATTAAGGTTCTTAGCCTTATCCGGTGTTCCATCTTTTCCAAACCAGTTTTCATAATCACGATAAAATTCTTTTTCAATGACAGAAAAATCTGCTGCTTTACTGATTAGAAACTGTGTGGTATTTAAAAGTTCGCCATTAGGTGATGCAAAAGCACTTCCGTTTAGGGTTAGTGGTAATATTATAGGACCTGAAAAAGTATTGGTGATACTTGGTTTTGTTGGTTTCGGCTGATTTTTATATCTGTGAAAAGAATCTACAAGTTCATTATATTTCTTAGTATAAACACCACCAATAGAATAGCATTCTACATCTACTTTACCATTGGTTACATCTACTTCTACGATCTGATAGGTCCAGTCTGTTAGTGTTTTCTGAACATCATCAAAATCCTGTTCTGTAGACATTCCCCAATACTGATCCCAGGCAGTTCCACCTGAAATAATCTGATAATTCGGAGTATCTTTTAACTGTCCTCTGTGATACAAATGATGATGCGCTCCAACATGCATTAAATATTTGCTTGATGAAGTTAAAAGAGGAACTGCATTGTTTCGCACCCATGTTGAAATATCACCTACATATTGTTCTGCCTGATAGGGTCTGTGACTTAGAGAAATAATCCAATCTATATTAGGGTCATTATTGGCTTCTGTTAAAATTTGTTGCAACCACGTTTGTTGTGCTGCACCCGTATGTTCAGAGCTTAAACTTACAAATAAGACATTTCCAGCTTGCTGAGCATAATAATTTTCATTTCCTGAGCTTATATTATTGTATTTAATTTCATCAATATAAAAGTGAGCATAGTAAGAATTCATCCCTAATGTTCCATATGTTTCATGATTTCCGACTGTTGTCTGAATAGGAAGGTATGGTGATAGTTTAATATTCTTTTTAAAATGAACATTCTCATAATGATCTAACGTCCCGACGTCTACCTGATCTCCTACCATAAAAGTAAGAGCCACATTATCTGAGGGATCTGAGTTCGCACCAAACTTTTGCTTTAATTTTTTAAATGCATTTAAGGTAAGGGTATCATATCTTGGTTCTGCTTTGATCTGGTTATCTCCCATAATCAGGAAGCGTATTTTACCATCTGCAGTAGTAGCTTGTCCTGGTAAAGGAAGGGTTCTGAAATTATATATCGCAGATTCACTTGTACCCGTTTTTATTTTATAATAATACTTGGTATTAGGTTGCAGGCTGGTAATCTTAGCGGTGTGATAAAAATAATTGTTATTATAACCTGTATCCGAAAAAATATTAGTCGTTCCGGTTACGGTAACATTTAAATTTGTTGATGAAGTACCATAAAGCACTGTCGTTTCACTGTTCGATCCGGTTTTCCAATTGACGATCATTGAATTGGGTGTCGGATTTTGTAAATAGGGAAATAATGCCTGTCCAAATGCCATCTGGACGACAAAACAAAGAAGAAATAAACAAATTCTCATAATGGATTAATTTTAGGTGGTGTTGAATGGGGTATTACTGTATTCCGATAAATCTGAAAAGAAATATCCCGTTATTTTTACTTTTTTGCAAAAGTAGATTTCCTATGTAAACTCAGGCTCATGGGAAAGTAAACGCTGTGTTAAGTTTTAGACCGGAAACCCACTGAAAATATCTTGTTTCATAATATAAAATTATTTGGATTATATAAAAGTAATTTTGTACATTTGCAACCTGTTATTCAACCTCTGACGAAAAACGTGTAAGTTGCTTAGCCTTAACATTATATTATCATTAATAATGGATTTATTAAAGTACGTACAAGAGAAGTACATTGCAAAAAAAGAATTCCCGGAATTCAAAGCAGGTGATACAATTACAGTGTATTACGAAATTAAAGAAGGACAAAAAACAAGAACTCAGTTCTTCAAAGGAACAGTTATCCAATTAAGAGGTACAGGTTCTACAAAAACTTTCACAATCAGAAAAATGAGTGGTGATGTAGGTGTAGAAAGAGTATTTCCTATCAATATGCCAGCTCTTCAAAAAATTGAAGTTGACAGAAAAGGTAGAGTTAGAAGATCTAGAATTTATTACTTCAGAGATCTTAGAGGTAAGAAAGCTAGAATCAAAGACGCTGCTTACAAAAAGAAATAATTCAGACAACAATACATACAAAAAGAGGCTTTCTAAATTTAGAAAGCCTCTTTTTATTTATTCATATCTTTAAAAAATGTAAGATTTAGAAATAATGACTGTTAAATTCGAAACAACCTTATTTTTATTCTCATTTAATAAAGTTATACAAAGCATCAAAAAACTTTGGATACACTTCAATATGAGGAAGGTGTCCAACATTTTCTAATTCAACCAATTTTGATCCCAAAATTTCAGCCTGTGTTTTCTTTCCTAATTCCTGATACTGTCCCATTTTTGCCTGAACTTCTTTGGGAGCTCTGTCCTTTCCTATTGCCGTTCGATCTCTTGTTCCTATAATTAATAGTGTGGGAACTTTAATATTTTTAAATTCATATACTACGGGTTGGTTGAATACAATATCGGTGGTTAATGCTGCATTCCATGCGACTGAAGGATAATCTTTACTTAATGTCCAGCCTGCTAACAGATCCAGCCATTTATCATATTCAGGTTTCCAGTGGTTATCGTAATAAAACTTCAACTGATAGTCTTTATAGCTTTGATAAGTATTTTTCAATTCAGACTGGTAAGCTGCATCGATTGTCTGATATTTTGCCAAAACTTTATAATCCTCAAGACCTATAGGATTTTCAAGAATTAACTTCTCTACTACTTCAGGATACATCAGTGTAAATCTCGTTGCAACCATTCCACCCATAGAATGCCCCAGAACAATTAGTTTATTAATCTTAAGTCCATCCAAAATAGCCTTTGTATTGACAGCGAGCTGTGCAAAAGAAAACTGATAACTTTTGGGCTTTGAAGATTTTCCAAATCCGATCTGGTCAGGAATAATTATTCTAAACCCTTTATCTGAAAGATCTTTTGCAGTCTGTTCCCAATAAGCTCCATTAAAATTTTTCCCATGAAGAAGCATAATGATCTTTCCATTGGGATTTTTTGGCTGTACATCCATATAAGCCATTTTCAAATTCTGATTCTGAGAATTCAAATCAACAAAATGAACTTCATAGGGATACTGATAATTAGTAAGCATTCCATCCAAGGGCTTCAACTGGGAAAATACTAAAGTTGGTGCTATCAAAAACAGCATAAGCGTGATTACATTTTTAAAATACATCATGAAATCTTATTTGTGTATTAAAATTAAAAAAACCGTTCCAAAAGAAACGGTTTTTTATTTTTTTATTTTAATTATAAGCTTAAGATAATTGTTCAGCCACTTTCAATTCCTTTTTGGCTGGTAAATTCATCAAGACAATAGCAAAAAGAATGAGTGCAATTCCTGCCCACTGAACCAAAATTACTTTTTCACCCAATAAAACATAAGCCATGGTTACGGATACCGGAAGCTCTAATGAAGAAATAATACTTCCCAATCCCAATCCTGTATTCGGAAATCCCATATTAAATAAAATAGGTGGAATAATAGTTCCAAACACGGCAAGAATAAATCCGTAGGTCCAAAATATAGAATAGTCAAATGAATGGATATGTTGCGTGTTTTCAGTGAAGTTTAAATAAACTGATCTTAATCCATCAAAATAAAGTGGCCCAATCTGAGCAAAGAATAAAAATGCCAGAACCACAATAGAACCTCCCGTAAGCATAATCATACTTTTTCTGAGAACAGGTAAATGGGTCGCCAGCGTATTTGATGTAAACATCGTTAATGTATATGATGAGGCTGCCATTAATCCCCAAAAGACACCATGCCAGTCTAGCTCTATATCGACATTGATAAGATTGGTTGCTAATACGGTTCCCAATAGAACAATGATTGTAGCTATTACTTTTCTTGCATTAGGAAATTTTTTGGTCAAAAAACTTTCTACAACAACACTGAACCATACAGACTGCATAAGTAATACAATGGCTATTGAAACATTGATATACTGAACTGCGATATAGTAAAATAAACTTGTACAACCTAAAGATGTACCCGCTACCAAAAGCATTTTAACCTCTTTACGGGTAGGCGATGGTAATTTTGATTTTGAGGTGACAGTCTGGATGAAATTGAGCATTAAAAGCCCGATCAATCCTAACATAAACTGAGATGTAGTAACCTCAGATGTAGTGTATCCTTCCTGATAAGACATTTTAACAAATGTGGCCAACATACCGTATACACTTGCTCCAATACCGACAAATAACACTCCTTTCAATAAATTTTTCTTCTTCATAATCTTTTTAACAGCCGGCAAAGTTACAATATAATAATTTAATTCACCTTAAGGTAATAGCTCATATAGATAAATAAAATCACCCCAAGCAAGCCTGGGGTGATATAAAAAAATAATAAAATAGTCTATTTTTTAACGATCACTTTAGAAACAGCATCAAAGCCAAGGCCTTTTACTTTTACCATATAAGTTCCATTGATCATTCTGTCGGTTGAAATTGCTTTCTTAGCTTCCGGAGAAATTTTATCCTCAGAAGAAATTAATTTCCCTGACATATCATAAATCTCAACACTGAATTTACCCATTGTTTTGCTTGGGAAATTGATATAGAATTCATTTTTAGCAGGATTAGGATAGATAGAAATCGTGTTGTTTTTTACAGATTTCACCTCATCAGTCGCCAGTAAAGGACATTCGTCAGGAACAATAAAGCTTTCCACCTGATCATTGATATTAGTCATAGATCCCGCTTGTGCACCTACTCCAAGACCTCTTTTTGCAAAGACTCTCCAGATCATACATTTATCTTCTCCTGCTGTAGTAGCTTGTTCCGCCGCCAATATTGCATTTCTTCCATCGATAAACGTTGGATTACATGCCTGAAGTTTTAGAGCATTGGTAACTAACTGTAATACTCTGGAACTACCGTTGGTAGCATTTGCTGTAACATCTGACGAGTAACCATATTTAGCAACATATTGCCAGTGAAGATCCCAAAGCATTGTTGCCCATACAAATCCTATCGAATGTACATCAGGAACAATAATCCCATTTTGATTAGTATATTCCATACCATTAGTATCTCCATACGTAAAGTCATTGATGGAGAAATCAGGAGAATATTTTGCAGGACGTATCCCTTCTCCGTTTGTAGGTTCTCCTGCAGCATATGTTGCCATTCCTCTTGGTACTAAGGCATTATCTCCTGGTTTATTTGTTAACATTAAAGCAAAGAAATCGGACCAACCTTCTCCCATCTGTTCTTTATCTGCCGAAGAACTCAAGCATCCATATCCGGTACCCGTTAATCGGTTAGAAATTCCGTGACCATATTCATGGGTTACAATTCCATTATCAAAGCTACCATCTGGAATTACAGTTGTTGCCGGATCATTTTTCAAAGTTACATTTACAGTTGCCGCAGCAGAAAGCTGGCCCTTAATGTATTCTCCCTCTGTATTTGTAATTAATACTGATGGAATAGTAACAGTAGCATCAGTTCCGGACATATTTCCTATAATATCTCCATTTGCTGCTCCATTATAAATAATAGCAGCTGTTGCTCCTGCAGTTTGCAAATTCTTCGTTTTAACTACAAAAGAACAGGTTCCACGCTCAACTAAACCTATTTTCCCTGTAAGCGAACCTGCTGGTAATGCAGTACATCCATCCAATACAGATGATAATTGTACATTTCCAGTAACTCCGGCAGCATTTAATACAGAACCATATTGAGCAACTCCCACAGCTGGTTGACGAGGCACTGCAGTCCCTGGAGCATTATAAAAGAAAAGTCTGTTGGTGGCTGACCAAAGATACATCTGCATCACTGGATTATAATTATCCGGCGGGCTTGAAAAATTGGCATTATTGGTACCTCCACCATCTTGAGCTTCTGCAAAAACAGAATCATCATCCAATCCACCTAGTCCAAAATTATTTTGTTGGAAATTTTTTGCAGATTCGGTAAATCCAAATTTATAGAAGACGTCATGCACTCTGTTACTAATGTAGAATAAATTAGTAATAGCTGCACTTTGATTATTAGCTGGAGTACCATTTAAATTAAATGGGAAGTTGAAATTTCTTGATGCTCCTCCATCAGGAGAAAATCCTGGTGTATTTGTGTGAGCAGTATCTTCATATGCGTACACATTATTACCTCTGGTGTTGGTATAATGTGTTGTACCATCCGAATGCCATCCTTCTGGTGAAGAAGTTAAAATCCAAGGATTGGATACCACTGATCTTGATCCGAAGGTAGGAGCTTCCAGTGGTGTTGCAAATATATTATAACTGGCAGGATCAGCCACTAAAACAAAATTTTGCTGAGTATTATTCTCAGGACCAACCCATTGATTAATACTATTAATATCTAATGCATCGGAGGCATAAGAATCGGGTTTAAAATTACAAGATAATGTTAAATTATTCTTTTCAATAATACCTCCGTTATGAGCATCTATTAAAATATTCCAGTAATTTGAGGATTTCGGTTCTCTTACAATATATTCATAAGCCAAACGTAAATCTCCATTTACATCATTGGCATATACCAATCGTTGTTTTGCTGTCTTTACATTATTTGGGCTTTTCTCAAAAAAACCTTGAATAGAAAATGAAGAGATCTCAGGATTTCCAAGTTCACCAGCTATTTTTTCAAGAGCAGCAGACTTTGTGATTTGAGCAGAGCTGGAAGAAGACTGAGTGTAGTTTTTTACAAAATTATCAGTATAATAAACAATCTTATTATCCTTGATAAGTGCTGTTCCTACAGAACTATATACAGGAATTCCATTGTAAGTTTGTTGAAACTTAACAACATCCCCATTTAATGATCTTGAAGTATCTATATTATCAATAATAAAATTGGTAAGATCAGATTTTTTATACTCCCTGATCTTATTTTGAGAAATATAATCTTTGATAAGTTGTGTATTCTCTTGCGAAAATAACTGTAATGATGGAATAACTGCAAATGCAGCGACCATAAGAGGTAGTCTTATTTTTTTCATGTATACTTAATAAAATTTAGATTCTATTTATGATTATTAAAATAAATAAAGTAACCGCTTTATTAGGCGATTACTTTATTTTCATTTATTGATCATTAACTATAATAGTTATTTTTTAACGATTACTTTAGATACTGCATCAAAGCCTAAGCCTTTTACTTTTACCATATAAGTTCCGTTGATCATTTTATCTGTTGAAATTGCTTTTTTGGCATCCGGAGAAATTTTATCTTCAGAAGAAATTAATTTCCCTGACATATCATAAATCTCAATACTGAATTTACCCATTGTTTCGCTTGGGAAATTGATATAGAATTCATTCTTAGCAGGATTTGGATAAATAGAAATTGTGTTGTTTTTCACAGATTTCACCTCATCAGTCGCTAATAAAGGACATTCTGGAGGCGTAGTAAAATCCTGAACCTGGTCATTGATATTGGTCTTAACTCCTGCATTTGCATTAACTCCAAGACCTCTTTTAGCAAAAACTTTCCAGATCATACATTTATCTTCTCCTCCTGTAGTTGCTTGTTCTGCCGCTAGTATAGCATTTCTTCCATCGATAAACGTTGGATCACATGCCTGAATTTTTAATGCATCGGTAATAAGCTGTAATACTCTTGAACTTCCGTTAGTTGTATTCGCAGTTACATCAGAAGAATATCCATATTTAGCAACATACTGCCAATTAAGATCCCAAAGCATTGTTGCCCATACAAATCCTATTGAATGTACATCAGGAACAATAGCAGAACCGTTATTAAATTCCATCCCGTTGGTATCACCATAGGTGAAATCATTGATTAAGAAATCAGGAGAGTATTTTGCTGGCCTGATACCAGCTCCAGTAATAGCCTGTCCAGAAACATATGTACCAATACCTCTGGCTACAGATGCGTTATCTCCTGGCTTATTTGTTAACATTAAAGCAAAGAAATCCGACCAGCCCTCACCCATCTGTTCTTTAGAATACGTTAAATTTCCAGTAAATGGCATCGCATTTAAGCAGCTATATCCATCTCCAGTTAATCGATTGGAGATTCCATGTCCATATTCATGGATCATCACTCCATTATCAAAGCTTCCATCCTGTTTCACATTGTAACTCATTGAAACATTCACAGGTGTATTATTTGCTAATTGAGATTTAATATATTCACCTTCTGCATTATCAATTAATTCAGAAAGAATAAAAACATTAGGATTAGCTCCTCCCATATTACCTGGTGCTGCGGAGCTCACCGCATTATAGATAATAGCTCCAGTCGCACCTGCATTTTGCATGTTTTCAACTTTAACATTGAAATCACAGGTTCCTCTTTCAGCTAAACCTATGAATCCAGTCAAAGATCCGGCAGGAAGAGCTGTACAGGCATCTAAAACAGGTGATAATTTTACCGTCCCTGTTACAGGCACCCCAGTTATTTGTTGTCCAAATTGGGCAATAAAAGAAGCAGGTGTTCTTGTAACAGCAGAAGCAGGAGCAGTATAAAATAGTTTTTGAGCATTATTAATCCATAAATACATCTGCATTCTTCCGCTACTTCCATCTGGTGGTGTTGCAAAATTTGCATTATTATAGTTAGAAACCGTAGGTGTAACAGGTGTTGCTGCTCCATCCTGAGCTTCAGCATTTACAAAATCGTTTGCTACCCCACCTAATCCAAAATTATTTTTTTGAAAATTTCTTGTATTCTCCTTAAGACCAAATTTATAAAATACATCATGGACCATGTTATTTGCATAAAACAAATTGGTGATTGCAGCATCCTTATTATTTAATGCATGTGCATTTGGGTCATACGGAAAATTGAAATTTCTGCTTGCACCACCATCTACTGTTACTCCAACAGAAGAATCATCATCATCATTTAGATCCTGATACGCAAAAACGTTATTACCTCTGGTAGTTGTATAATGGGTAGTACCATCCGAATGCCATCCTTCTGGCGAAGAAGCTAAAATCCATGGATTTGAAACCACAGATCTTGCACCAAATGTTGGTGCCTCTATAGGAAATGGAAATATGTTATAAGACGCATTATCCGGAGAAAGGAAAAGATTTGCACTAACCTGTTTATGGCTATCATTAGCTAAAGGAAATACTATTGAATTATTTTCATGCGAATGTTCGTAAGGATGATCTGTAAAATTACAGCTTACATTTAAGTTGTTCTTTTCTACAATTTCTCCTGTAGATGCATTTATTAATACATTCCAATAATTTGCTGATTTCTTTTCAGGAAATACAAATTCATAACAGAGTATAAGTTCCTGATCTTTTTTAGCATATACTAATCTTGATTTTGCAAATAGCATATCTTTCGTATCGGCATCAGAAAAGTTTAAAAGCTTTATTTTACTGGCGTCCTCGATACTTGTTCCTTTAGCTGCAAATGCAAAGGCTTTTTCTTTAGAAATTTGAGGTGAAGAAGAATCTGCTCTTTGATAATCTTTTTCAAAGTTATCATTAAAAAGAATAATTTGCCCGTTCTTCAACAATACAGATCCAAGAGATCCATATACCGGAATATCATTAAATACTTGTTGTATCTTAATAACATCCGCATTCATACTTTCAGAATGATCTTTAACATCAATACTGAAGTTCGTTAAATCTGACTTTTTATATTCTCTGATCTTATTTTGTGAAATATAATCTTTGATAAGTCTTTCATTATCCTGAGAAAATAAACTGGAAGATTGAAATACTGCGAATACAGCAAATAAAATAGGTAGAGTTATCTTTTTCATATACATTAATAAAGCCGCTAATTTACAAATATTTGCTAATCAAAAATCATTTTGTTTAATTTTATTACACAAAAATAATTATATATTTATTCTTCTTTTATCCATCAGTGTTTTAATCATTTACATTATTTGTTTTTTATAATTAAATTATATAAAACGATAAGCTACATCTATTGAAAACAAAATATCAGCAAATAAAAAAAGCCACTCTTTCGAGTGGCTTCATTATTCATAATGGTTAAAGATTATTTACCTTCTTCCATTTTTCTTTTCAATTCTGCTAATGCATCAATATCTCCAAGTGTTGATCTTTCTTCGTTAGAAGATGATGAAGAAGATGTATTAGATCTATTGCTAGATTCTTTTACATTTTTCTTTTCTTCGTCTCTGAAGATCCCTGTATGAGATACTACTACTCTCTTGAATTCTTTGTTGAATTCGATCACTTTAAATTGAGCGTCTTCACCTTTTTTGATTTTAGATCCATCTTCTTTCTCTAATAATCTTGAAGGACAGAATGCTTCAACCTCAGCATCTTCGAATTGTACAGAAGCACCTTTATCGTGTACTTCTACAGCCTTACCAGCGTGTACAGTTCCTTCAGCATATTTAGTTTCGAATTTATCCCAAGGGTTTTCAGTCAATTGTTTGTGACCTAAAGATAATCTTCTAGCTTGGATATCTAATTCTAATACAATAACATCTAATTTGTCTCCTACAGCGCAGAATTCAGATGGATGCTTGATTTTCTTAGTCCAAGAAAGATCAGAAATGTAGATTAAACCGTCGATACCTTCTTCTAGCTCTACGAATACACCAAAGTTAGTGAAGTTTCTTACAGTTCCTACATGCTGAGATCCTACCGGATACTTAGCTTCGATATTTTCCCAAGGATCTTTAGATAATTGTTTCATACCTAAAGAGATTTTTCTGTCTTCTCTATCTAAAGTAAGTACTTCAGCTTCAACTTCATCACCTACTTTCACGAAATCACCTGCAGATCTTAAGTGAGTAGACCAAGACATTTCAGAAACGTGAATTAATCCTTCTACACCTGGAGCGATTTCTACGAATGCACCATAGTCAGCAAGAACTACTACTTTTCCTTTTACTTTATCACCAACTTTCATATCAGCAGAAAGAGCATCCCAAGGATGAGCTTCTAATTGCTTCATACCTAATTGGATTCTTGTTTTCTCGTCATCAAAATCAAGGATAACAACTTTTACAGTTTGTCCATCTTCTAAGATTTCAGATGGGTGGTTCACTCTAGACCAAGAAAGATCTGTAATGTGAATTAATCCATCTACACCACCTAAGTCAATGAATACACCATAAGAAGTAATATTCTTAACAGTACCTTCAAGAACCTGACCTTTTTCAAGCTGAGCGATGATTTCTTTTTTCTGACCTTCGATATCTGCTTCGATCAATGCTTTGTGAGATACTACTACGTTTTTGAACTCAGGGTTGATTTTCACAACTTTGAACTCCATAGTTTTACCTACGAACTGATCGTAGTCTTTAATTGGCTTAACATCAATTTGAGAACCTGGTAAGAATGCTTCGATTCCGTGTACGTCAACGATCATACCTCCTTTAGTTCTTGATTTCACAAAACCGTTAACGATTTCTCCAGTTTCGTGAAGTTCGTTTACTCTATCCCAAGCTTTAAGCGTTCTAGCTTTTCTGTGAGATAATTGTAATTGTCCAGTTTTGTCTTCTCTTCTGTCAACCATTACTTCTACCTCATCACCTACTTGTAGGCCTTGGTTGTAACGGAATTCGTTAAGAGAAATAACACCTTCAGATTTGAAGTTGATGTCTACGATAGCTTCTTTATCAGTTAATCTTACAACTCTACCCACTAAAACGTCGTTATCGTTTAGGCTGTTTAGAGATCCGTTGTAGATTTCTTCTAAATCACTTTTTTCTTTTCTCGCATCTGCATCAAGACCTGATTCGAAAGAATCCCAATCAAATTGTTCTGGTGCTACGTTTTGGTTTAATAAAACCTCTGCTGAATTTGTCTCTTTTGACATTTTCTAATAAAATTTGTATTCCTTCTTTTTTAATGGTTTGAATAAATGTGGATTTAAAAAATACGGAAGTAATTAATTTTTAATATTTTACCTTTTCAAACCTTGACCACAAAAAGTGGCTGCAAATATACGAAGTTTATTTTATATAACCAACATTTCCAAGCACAGAAATTACATCCATAAATAACTGATAGTCAACATTAAAAGATTCAGGAATTTAAAAATTAAAAGATTGGAAAGTCAGATACAACATCCATCTTCTAACTTCTTCCTTTTTAGAAGCTGCTTCCCGCTATCCACTCATACTCCTCGCGCCTGATCTTTCCCAAGGCTTACTGCGGGGTAACCGTTTCTATCGGGGCTAGGGTCCTTGTCTTGGTTCCAGTAACTCCGTCTGCTGTATGAAGTTTTAATGAGATTGCTTCGTCGCTGCGCTCCTCGCAATGACAGGAGTGAACCTAGCCCCGATTGTAGTAGAAATCCTTTTTTGAAAAAAAAGATTGTAGCGAAAAGCGGGAAACAGCTCCAGAAAAAAATACAGATGGTAATTGATAATTGATGAGGCATACTAATAAAAACAGATTCTTCAATCCGTTCAGAAATCGAAGATTAGACGTAGCCAATGACAATAACATTCATTCACAGCGTAGTTCCTAATCCCGAAACTCGAATCCCGAAACTCGAATCCCAACCGCCTAAAATCACTATCTTTGCAAAATGGAATTAGAATCAATTTATCAAAAGCTGCAGATTCAGGATATGAATCAGATGCAGAAATCTACTTATAAAACTACTGAAAACAATACTGATGTTGTCCTACTGTCTCCTACCGGATCAGGAAAGACTTTAGCCTTTTTGTTCCCTGTTCTTCGTAATCTTAAAAAAGAGGCTTCAGGAATTCAGGCATTGATTTTAGTTCCAGCACGAGAATTAGCTTTACAGATCGAACAGGTTTTCAAGGCGATGGGAACTGATTTTAAAGTTTCTGTCTGCTATGGAGGTCACGATAAAAAAATTGAAGTAAATAATCTAATTGAAGCTCCAGCCGTGTTAATAGGAACTCCAGGGAGGGTTGCCTACCACCTTAGAAATAAAAATTTCACTGCTAAAACGATCCAGACATTGGTTCTGGACGAATTTGATAAAGCATTGGAATTAGGCTTTCATGATGACATGGAATATATTATTAATTCACAAGTAGCCCTTTCCCAGCGTATTTTAACTTCAGCCACAGCAATGGATCAAATTCCTGATTTTACTGGTTTAAAAAATGAAAAGGTTATTGATTTTTTAAAATTAGCTGAAGTAAAACCTGATATTCAATTAAGAAAAGTAATGACTATTTCTGAGGAAAAACTGGATACTCTTTTTAATCTGATCTGTAAGATAGGAAACAAAAGAACGTTGATCTTCTGTAACCACCGTGAAGCCGTAGACCGTATTTCAGATCTTTTATATGAAAAAGGAATTGACAGAGAGACATTTCATGGCGGAATGGAACAGGATGAAAGAGAACGCGCTTTGTTAAAGTTCAGAAATGACTCTGCAAGGATCCTGATCACTACAGATTTGGCTTCCCGTGGATTGGATGTTCCTGAAGTAGAATCTATTGTTCATTATCAGCTTCCTTCACAAGAAGATGCTTTCATCCATAGAAATGGGCGTACTGCCAGAATGAATGCTAAAGGTTTCGCTTATTTGATTATGACTGCGGAAGAAAAGTTCCCCTTCATTAAAAGCGATACCCCTGAAGAAAGTGTTTCCGGATACGACAAAGTTCCTGAAAAAACACCTTTTCAAACCATCTACATCAGTGCTGGAAAGAAAGATAAGGTAAACAAAGTGGATATTGTAGGTTACCTGATCAAAAAAGGTGAATTACAAAAAGAAGATATTGGCCTGATCGAAGTAAAAGATACCACTTCTTACGTTGCTGTTTCAAGGAAAATGGTCAATGCTTTATTAAAAAAACTGGCCAACGAGAAACTGAAGGGCAAAAAAATAAAAATGGAGGTGGCTTATTAATGTGCATAAAACCCTTAAAATGTCATTGCGAACCGAGATCGCTTCTTAGCTTTCCGCAATGACATCTTAAGAGAAAACAATTATTTTGTTCCTTTTACTCTTGTAGGTAAAGTATAAACTGACTTTGAAGCAGTAATAAACAGAACTTCATTATGCTGCCCTCCAAATGTGACATTGGAAGTCCATTCTTCTTCTATTGGAATATGATAGATCTTTTTACCGTCACGATTGAATACGGTTACACCTTTACCTGTTAAATAAAGATTTCCATGCTTGTCAAGTGTCATTCCATCTGAGCCCATTTCACAAAACAATTTCTTTTCTGAAAGTTTCCCCGCTTCTAAAATATCATAAACATAGGTCTTTCCAGCATCTATATCTGAAACATATAATTTTTTATATTTTTCACTTCCCGCAATTCCATTGGGTTGCGTAAAAGTATCTATCTTATTAACCACTCCTTCTTTAGTTCTGTAATAAAGACTTTTATGAGAAATCTCCTGTTTGAAATTCACCCAGTAATCTCTTTTATACAAAGGATCTGTGAAGTACATTCCTCCAAAAGAATCTCCCCAAACATCATTGGGACCGTTGAGTCTTTTCCCTTCAAAACCCTTTAACAAGACCTGAACCTTTTTATCCTTCGATATTTTCCAGATTTCCCCCTGATCATCAGAGCAGGTAATTAGATTATCATCTTTATCAAAATGAGTTCCATTTGCCCTTCCCGTTTTACTTAAAAACTCTTTGATCTCCTTACTTTTCCAATCCCAATAATAAATTTTATCATTTGGCTGGTCTGTAAAATATACATTCCCTTCTTTATCTGAAGAAGGACCTTCAGTAAAACTAAATTTATCTGAAACCCTCTCAGGCTTAATATCGTGATAAAACATATTACTACCGTTTACTGATTTACAATTAAGTAGTACTAAAACCAAACCAATCCAGCTCATCTTAAAGACATTCTTCATTTCTTTTTCATTTAATGCCCACAATGTACGACATGAAACAATAAAATTCAAGAAATATTATCTCAATTTGATACAATAATAATCATAAAGTATTCCATTTCAATATAAACTAAAAATGTCTCTTCTAATCAATACAAAAAAAATAAAATGTCCGAATTATCCTATTTTGTAAGTATATATTATTAGTAATAAACCCTTTTAATTAAGAGCTTTGCAACAGGAAAATCAACAGATATTTTTTGTTTGAAATACCATCATAATAAGAAATTATTAAAGTTGATCATTTAAATTAAAATAATGAGCATAGAAACCAATCCCATAAAAGATCCCGTTTTAGAAAATGAAGCTTTTAGAAATTCGGTCGGAACAATGGATGACACCGGAAAAAGAAAGTGGGTGTTCCCTCGAAAACCAAAAGGGAAATATACTAATTACAGAAACTATACAAGTTACCTTCTGCTATCTTTATTTTTTGGTTTACCATTTGTCACCATAAACAGTAATCCTTTCCTTCTCATTAATGTTATAGACAGAAAGTTTTTTATTGTTGGTCAGCCTTTTTATCTGCAGGATTTTTTCATTTTAGCTTTAGGTGCGGTGACTTCAGTTATTTTTGTTATGCTTTTTACGGTAGTTTTCGGACGTATATTCTGCGGATGGCTTTGTCCTCAAACCCTTTTCATGGAAATGATTTTCAGAAAGATAGAATACTGGATTGAAGGTGACCGTAATAAGCAGATGAAACTCGACCGCCAGGAATGGGATGCTGAGAAGATCAGAAAAAAAGGACTGAAATGGTCAGTGTTTATATTGATTTCCTTAATTATCAGTCATTTTATGTTTATGTACATTGTTGGATATAAGCAGGTTTTTAAGATTATGAGTGAAGGACCTGCTGAACATTCATTAAAATTCATTGTCATGCTTTCTTTCACTGCAGTTTTCTATTTTACATTCGCGTGGCTTAGGGAGCAGGTCTGTACATTGGTATGTCCTTACGGAAGACTGCAGGGAGTCCTGATCGATAAGCAAACAATTAATGTGTATTATGATTTTAAGAGAGGAGAAAATCGATCCAAGTGGAGAAATGGCGAAGATCGAAAAGCAGAAGGAAAAGGAGACTGTATTGACTGCCAGCAGTGTGTAGTCGTATGCCCTACAGGGATTGACATTAGAAATGGTCAACAGCTGGAATGCATCAACTGTACTGCCTGTATTGATGCTTGCGACGAGGTGATGGAAAAAGTTGGCCTTCCGAAAGGATTGGTTCGCTACGCCACTGAAGCTGAAATTGAGAACCAATCGAAATTTACTTTTACCTCAAGGATGAAAGTAACAACAGTATTTTTGGCATTATTGATTGGGTTCCTTGGGTTTTTAATGTATGACCGCGGATCTATGGAAGCAAAGTTTATTAAACCTGCAGGATCTACCTTTTTCATTAAAGACGGCAAAATAACAAATACATTTATCTATACTTTCCTGAATAAAACCAATCAGAAAAAAACATTAACTATTAAAGTGATAAGTCCCAGAAATGGAGAGATCAACTTCTTTGGTTCGGATCGAATTGTTTTAAAAGAAGATCAAATTCTGAAAGGAAATATCAATATCACATTCCCTGAGGAAGAGATCAAATTTTCAAAACAAAATATGATCATTGCAGTTTATGATGAGAAAGGAGAAATACTGGATTCTTTTGAAACCACTTTTGAAGGCCCATTTAAGCTTTTGTTATAAAGTCAGAAACTAAGATTTATATTTTTTTATGAATTGTGTGGGAGTTATTCCGGAGCTTTTCCGGAATACTCTTACAAAATATGAATATTCCTCATAGCCTAATCTAAAAGCAATCTCAACAAGGCTCTCATTAAGATACATCAGCATCCGCTTGGCTTCAAGCATCACTCTTTCCGTAATCACTTCAGTAGCTGTTTTTTGAACTATTGTCTGTGTAATTCTGTTCAAATGTTTTGGCGAGATATCCATTAGGGAAGCATAATGAGAAATTGATTTCTGGATAGTAAAGTATTTTTCGAGTAAATTTTCGAAATCCTGATAATGCTTAAAATAAGAAACGCTGGCCGATGAATTCAGGGTATTATAATCTTTAGAAAACTGTCTTGCCGAATTGATATACATTTTAGTAATAAGAGAGAGTATCAGCTCTTCCTTCATCAGGTTCTGGGAATGATATTCATTTTCAATTTCCTTACATACCATAACCGCTTTCTTTAGATCCGCTGTTTCAAGCTGAAGTTTTCTGGAAAAAACAACAGAATTGAAAAAGGGAAAATTTCTGAGATGCTGATTGACATAATGCATATCATAAAATTCCTGGGAGAAAAAAAAGATGTATCCATCTGTATCATCTGAAAGCTCCCAACTGTGCACCTGTCCCGGCGATAGAAAGAAAAGACTCCCTTCAGAAACATCATATTTCTGAAAATCGATCTCATGCGTCCCCTTTCCCTTTGTGAAAAGAACAGTAACATAAAAATCGTGACGGTGCGGCTTCTCTATGTGTTTATGGCTGGAAACCAGATGATCTTTCATCGTATTGAAATAAAAATCTGACGGATTCTTTCCTGGTTGAAAAAGATCAATATGAAGTACTGATATGGAATCCAAACTTTTTAATTTAATTCAAAAATAAAGAAAGAGTTTATTTAATCCTAGCAACGTTTAAAGATAAAATGAATTAAAGCAATATTAGTCTTTTCAACAAAAAGGGTCAGCATAAGCCGACCCCTTATTTAAATATACTTTGAGATATTATTTTATAATTAATTTTTGATTGTAATCTCCTTTTGATGAATTTACATTGATAATATAAACTCCCTTAGGTGCATTTACATTAAACTCTTTGGTATTATCTCCATTGCTTTGGTATGCTCCAGAAGAATAAATTAATCTACCACTAGAATCGAACAGATTTACTTTCAATTCTCCAGGTAGGTTTCTCGACTTTATAAAGAAGTTACCATTATTTGGGTTAGGGTATATTTTGATATCATCTCCTAAGGCAGAAGAAACATCTTTAACACCCAATGTTTGTGTTTGTCGGGTACAAACTTCAAGTGACCATGCTGTAACACTTCCAGCTGAACCTAAGTTATTGTCCGATGCAAATAACTTCCATTCACCCTGTGCTTTATGTCCTTTGAAAATTCCCAGAGATTCATAAGATTTTGTTTCACCCTGAACAGGAGAAGCACAAGTAACAGCATTTCCAATATCAGTAAAAGAGGCTGTGATTCCAGAACTTCCATTACAGGCACGATTCCAGATAAGCGCTGAAGAACCTTCAGGACTTTCAATACCAATTGCTAAATGTCTCACATTGGTATGTGTAATAGATGGTGTTACTTTAATTTTAGTAATAATTCCAGGATTATTTACCATTAGAGGAATCGTTATTTTAGGTGAAGAAATATTTAATCCACCAGGACCATCAGTAATATTCACTGGACTTCCTGTATAAGCATAAGTAGCGCACGTCTCTCCTGTTACAGAATAATCAATAACAAAACTTGGGCTTACCGCATAATAAATATTATTGGCTGCTTCAATTAATATAAATGCATTAGAAGAAGTAGAACCTGCAGGAATTGTTACCTGTTCACTTCCGTCATTAGGTGTATTTGTTATAAGATTTGTGAAAGTAAGCCCCCCATCTATAGATAATTTAATATTAACATTAGCAGTACTTACAGGAGCTAAAGTGGTACCCGCCACATCCCATGTTACAGTAGTAGTGCTACCGGAACTTGCGGATTGTCCAAATGTTGGAGCTGTAACCTGAAAAGGTCCAGAGACAGCATCAACTGTTACTACTGTCGAGCTTTGTCCTATCTGAGGTTGCAAAGGGCTATTATTTCTAACAGACATATTAAAATTAAGTGCTCTTGCCACACTGGATACAGATTCCCATCTTGTAGTTAATAAACCTGCCAACACTTTATTAAAGTCAGGAAAATATCTTGCCGGAATATTTGTTGGTGCCAGAGATCTGAAGGTAGGACCTGTCGGTTTTGTTGGGTATGCATATGAATTAGTCCCGATCTGTGCAGTTGCAGCCTGATCTGTTTGCTCAACCGTATAGGTATAGGAAGCCGTATTGGGATCTGTTGTTGTTCCTCTTAGAACAAAAGGAGTCGATTTTGGAATCGTATAGCCAGCTCCAAGCGTAATCGTAGGCGCAGGATTGGTAAATGCCACATTCGTTCCACACGTTACAGCATTAATTTTATTCTTAATCTGATTGACACTATTAATATGATAATAATCGTTGGAATTAAACTGAACATCCAGATTCCCTCCTATAATCCCTGTGTATGCCATTATAGTATTTCCACTTGCCGGCTCCACAGTCTGATCAGCCTGGCCGCTATGTGAAGTGTAGGTATGTCCGGCTCCCAATTGATGTCCCATTTCATGAGCAACATAATCAATGTCAAATTTATCTCCCTCCGGGAAATTGTGGGCAGTCCATCCTCTTGCTTTTTGACCATTACTACATATAACCCCTAATCCGGCAGCACCATTGGCATCTTGCTTATCTATCAAATGTCCCATATCATAATCTGTTGAAGGAATTACTCCAGCTATTCCTGCTTGCCCTTGACTAGGGCCTCCACCAGTATAGGGATCAGCTGCAGGATCAAGAAAAATGATTGCTTCATTGTTGGCGATCAAATTAAAATGTAAGGATAGATCTTTTTCAAAAACTCCATTTAATCGCGTCATAGAAGCATTCATTGCGGCAAGGATCACCGCTTTCTTTTGGGCATCCGTAGCGGTCGAAGGGGTTCCGGCTACCGTCAGATGATATTGAGCATATTCTCCCGTACAGGACAATGCCATTCTGAATGTATTAAAACCTGCTAATTTATTTGTGACTGAATTTGTATTTTTCAGAACTGCACTTTTATCCACATCATCTATGGTAGAACATTGAAATGGCTCAGAATCCTGATTTGATCTTGATTTTGAATCAAAAACAGCATATACTGTTCTATCTTCAGTATAAGGCTCTATAAATTCTGAAACTCCAGACCGGATAACCATTGCCGAGAAACCTACTGGAGATAAACTAAATCTTAAATACGCGCTTGGATCATCAACACTGCTTCCGACATAGGATCTTATGTCAGGATGTTTTGCCTGTAATTCGGGAGCCATATTAGAAAATTCCCAAACCTGAAATTTTTCAATTTTACCACTTACACCAGGAATTGAAATAATAATTCCCTTACTGTTCAAAGAACGTGAAGGAGCTTGTGCTAAGCTTTCTTTTAATTGATTAGCATCCAATACATACAGAGAAGAAAATTTTAGTTTCTCCTGAGATTTCTTGACTCTTTGGGTCCTTAACTCAGTTCTGGACCACTGCGAAAATCCTAAAAAAGGAGTTAGCAGTAAAAAAATTAATAAAATACGCTTCATATTAGTATAATTTTAATGATAATTTTCTTCTCTTTTTATCTTCTACATTAAATGGCCTCTTCATCCTACAAAAAATTTCATAACTGCCTCTTGTTATGAATTATATGCTTTCTAAATTACTATAAAAATTTAGAATAAACAAAATTCAGAATCACTTAAATTGTCATTTTATTAATCCAAAAGGGAATTATTTATCAAAAATCAAAACAAACAAGGCACTTTACGTCAATTTTGCATTTTCGTTAAATAGATTAAAAAAGATTAAAATCCCTAGTTATTCAGCTACATAAACTAACTGAATAAAAAAAGAGACGATAAACAGCATAATTTGGAGCCTATATTTGTAACAAATTTTAAAAAAAATTATCTTTGATGTTTAGGATTCGTAAAATGAAGATAAATTTACCAGACAAGCTATATTATTCTATAGGAGAAGTTGCCAAAGCATTTGATGTAAACACTTCATTAATACGTTATTGGGAGCAGGAATTCCCTATCATCAAACCTAAAAAAAACAAAAAGGGCAACCGATACTTTACTCCTGAAGACATTAAGAACTTACAGATTATCTATCATCTGGTTAAAGAAAAAGGCTACACTTTAGATGGTGCAAAGATCGCACTTACTACAAACAGCAAAATTTCTGAAACAGTTACTATAATAGATCGCTTAGAATTTGTAAAGGCAGAATTACTAAAGCTAAAAGAATCTTTGGTAGAAAAAGACAGCGAATAAAGACCATCCAACATTGTATCTTTCTTAATCTATAACTCTTTAGTTAAATTCACGCAATATAACTTACTACAATCTGTTTCAACATTTACAGATCAGGTTAATTAAGATTTCCCTTTCTTATATCTAAGCATTCTTACTTAGGTATGATCCACTATTCCCGCTTATTTTTGGCACTATTTTAGCAAATAAGAAGACATCTTTAAAAAACATATTATGAAAAAAATATTTGTAGCAGCACTTTGTGTGTCATTAATTGGATTTACTTCTTGTAGTACAATGAAAAAATCAAAAGAAGATGCTTCAACTTCAAAAACTTCAACCTTTTTTATCGGAACTTACAGTGGAACAATCCCTTTGGGGGACTCTAAACAAAATGTTGAAATTATTTTTAAGAACGATAATACTTTTACATTGGCTGAAACACTTCCTGGCAGCACTGATCCAATGTCGAGTACGGGAACCTGGAAATATGATAAAAATTTGAATAAGATAATTCTGATCTACTTAAATATTGCAGACCGAGTAACCACATTTTCAGTCATTAATGATAAAACAATTCAAATGCATAGTGGTAGCGCATGGACTAAAGAAACCAAAGGAACAGAATATAATTTAGTGCGCCAATAAGTACACTCGATTATCAATTAAATAGAGTCCTCAAAGTAATTTTGAGGATTTTTTTGTCTACTATGATAAGAAGTGTTTACAAGCAACATTAAAATAATTAGGTTTAAATACAATTCTGACTTATTTTTCATTCAAAAAAACGACAAAAACAATTGATTACCTACTCTTAATCAAATTAACCATATTCTATTTTGGTTAGTTCTGGTTTATTAATAAGTTTACTTTATGATGAAAAGAAGCTATTACCAGAAGGTTGCATTTTTAGGTATCTTGCTCTTAATTTTGCTCGCCTTTCAAGAATATACAAGTAGAGAAAAAGAAAATTTTCCTGATGTACAATTTGTTTCGGAAGAGGCATCTCCAATATTATTAGCCGAATTTAATCCTAACGATTTTGATGAGAAGCAATGGCAAAGCTTAGGTTTTTCATCAAAGCAAATATCAACCATATTAAATTACAAAAAAATTGTAGGTGGGAAATTCACGTCTAAGGAGCAATTAAAGAAATGCTATGCCATTTCAGAAGAAAAATTTGCAGAGATCAGTTCCTATATTTTACTTCCCGAAAGCAAAAACAAGGGGAAAACTTTTCATTCTCAATATTCAGAAAGAAAATCGATCTCAGTATCCGGAAAATTCAATCCCGATCACTTATCAGAAAGACAATGGGAAGAAATAGGCTTTAGAGAGAAACAGGCACAAGCAATTTTAAAATACAAGGCTTATTTAGGGGGTAGTTTTGTCAGTAAGGAAAAGTTCAAAGATTGCTTTATCATTACAGATGAAAATTATCAGCAACTATCTCCATATTTAATATTACCGGAAAAGACTCCTGACAACTATAAAAACTCCGTAAGCAACAAAGAGTCTAAGCCTTTAATAAAGCTTCATTCTTTTGATCCCAATACTTTAAATATTGATGGTTGGCAATCTTTAGGATTTTCACAGAATCAAGCCCGAACAATTGTTAATTATCGAGACAAAAATTTAAAAGGGAATTTTACAAACCTAGATGATATTAAAAAGTGTTTTGTCATTTCCCTAGAAAAGTTTGAGGAATTACGCCCCTATATTAAGATAAATGTTTCACAAAATGTAGAAAGAAAAGCTGAAATTACGCAGCAGAAAACTGACTTTGCAACCATAGATCTGAATTTAATTACCTTTAAGCAGCTTTTGGAGTTTGGTCTGGATGAAAAAAGTGCTGGATCTATTATCGGTTTTAGAAAAAAATTAGGCGGTTTTATTAATAAACAACAAATTCTAGATACCTACAATATCGATATTAACCTGGTTCAAAAATTAACATCTACCTGCAAATTAGAGTCCTCTATTATCACAAAATACACATTGGTTGATGCTCCTGAGGAATGGTTAAAGAACCATCCTTATTTTAAGTATTCAGCAGATAAGATCATTTACCATCGGATAAGTGATCCAGATGATAAAAAAATATGGAAGTTGCTTAAACTAAAACCCGAGTACGAGGCAAGGATGAAATTGTACATGAAATAGGTAAAATTCCCGGTACGAGATATAAGTTTACAGTTCCGGATTATTTTTTAGAGGTTTAGTAGTTTATACTTTATAAGATTAAAAAACTAGTCAAAGGTTTTACTGGAATCTTCAAGAAGCATATTCAGCTCTGCTAATTCTTCATCGGTCAAATCTCTCCACTTACCCATTGGAAGATCTAATTTAATATTCATAATACGAATTCTTTTAAGCTTTTTTACTTCATAGCCAAGGTATTCGCACATTCTACGGATCTGTCTGTTGAGACCCTGAGTAAGAATAATCCTGAAAGTCATATCATCCACTTTCTCTACTTCACATTTTTTCGTTACTGTATCTAGGATCGGAACACCATTCCTCATTTTATCCAAAAATCTTGGATTAACAGGCTTATCAACTCTAACAAGGTATTCTTTTTCGTGGTTATTTCTTGCTCTTAAAATCTTATTTACAATATCACCATCATTAGTTAATAGGATTAAACCCTCACTGGGTTTATCTAATCTCCCAATAGGAAAAATTCTTTTGGGGTGATTTATATAATCGACAATATTATTTTTTTCTCTTTTGGCATCAGTTGTACAAACAATACCCACAGGTTTGTTAAAAGCAATATAAACAGGCTTTTCTTCAGACTCTCTGATAGGCTTACCATCAACTTCTACTACATCTTCATCGGAAACTTTTGTTCCTAATTCTGGGATTTTCCCGTTGATCTTTATCCTACCCTCTTCCAATAACTTATCTGCTGCTCTTCTCGAGCAGAAACCAACTTCTGATAAATATTTATTAATACGTGTTTTTTCCATTAATCTTCTCCGTAACCAGTATAATTTTTATTGCTGAAAATTGTTATGCCATAACTCAAACCGATAAAAAAGGCACTTGATTGATCAAATTTATGATTTTCAAGAACAATTCCTCCTTCCTGGCTTAATCTTTTTGAATATGAGATCTGTTTCCCCAGTTTCAGTCCCCACATTTCGGCGTTTGAAACCACAGAATTATTGATTTGTTTTGCATAATTAACATCTATAAAAAAAGGCTCATCTCCCGGGGCAAAAATAAATTTAGGCTGAATAACCCAATACAATAAATGAAAATTACTGTCAATAAAACTATACTTTAGTCCAGTTCCAAGTGCAAAATTAGGAAGAAAATTGTATCCTCCAACTACGGTCATTCCGTAAGTAATTTTGTTTGGCACATAAGGAGCTATGTTTTGCTGATAATAAGGAGAGTCTGAATTCTGATTATCCTTGATACTATTTCCCAGATTATAACCGAGATTAAGAGAAGGATTAATATAAAAATCCATTTTTGGTTTTTTACCTTCTGTATTTTGGGAATATGCTAGAGATATTGAAAACAAGCTTATAAACAAAGAGAGAGCTTTTTTCATATAGTTTCAAATTTATAATCGTTTTCTAAAAACTGATCAGTAGCATCTTCAATTTTATACTCCCCTATTTTTGTTCTCCTCAGCTGCGTTAGATAAGCACCTACATTCAACTCTTGCCCAATATCGTGTGCCAGACTTCTGATATAAGTTCCTTTTGAACAGCCTACCGTAAAACTTACTAAAGGAAGATTGATTTCAATATTCTCAATATAAAAAACGGTTGTCTTTCTGGACTTCATTTCTACTTCCTCACCTGCCCTGGCCAGATTATAAGCTCTTTTACCATCAATTTTTATTGCTGAGAAAACAGGAGGCTTCTGATCGATCTCACCAATAAATTTTTGTAAAGCCTCTTTTATCTGCTCTTCAGAAATATTTGAAATATCCTGGTGAAGGATTTCAGGTTTTTCGGTGTCATAAGATTCTGTTTGAACTCCTATTTTGATCTCTGTCCAATATTCTTTAGGAGCATCCTGTATTTCAGGAATCCTCTTTGTAAATTTCCCAGTACATACGATAAGCAAACCGGTTGCCCTTGGATCTAAGGTCCCGGCATGTCCTATTTTAAATTTCTTGGGAAGGTTAAACTCACTTTTGAGTTTATATTTCATTTTATTTACCGCTTGAAAAGAAGTCCAATCCAATGGTTTATCAAGTAAAAATATATGGCCTTCTAATACGTTTTCAGCAGTCATAAATTAGTGATGAATGATAAATAAATCAATAAAGGAATAAGTTTTATTTAAAAAAGTAAAAATAAATAAGCAAAGCTACTCCAACAAAGATACGATACCATCCCCAAGGTTTGAAACCATACTTATTGAGTACTCCGATAAATGCCTTTATAGCAATTAATGCTACAATAAATGCTACCACGTTCCCAACTATGAAAATAGTAAGATGATCCTGTGATGATAAAATCATCTCATATCCTTTTTGAGGATGAGGGGTTTCTTTTCCCCATGTTTTAACAAAAACAGAATATACAGTAACAGCTAACATGGTAGGAACAGCTAAGAAAAAAGAAAATTCAGCCGCTGCTTTTCGGGTTAATCCCTGTGTCATTCCTCCAATGATGGAAGCAGCACTCCTACTGGTTCCAGGCATCATTGCCAGACACTGCCAAAAACCTATTGTTACAGCTTTTTTTATTGTTATCCCTTTTTCGTCATCAATAACCGGATTTTTAAACCATGTATCAGCAAATAAAAGCACAACTCCACCTAAAACAAGGACAGACGAAATGGCAATCTGATTACCAAGAATAGCTTCTATTTTATCATCAAAAAGATATCCTAAAACTAAAGCTGGTACTACAGCAAATGCCAGTTTATAGTAAAATTTAATATTATTAAAATCAAAGAATTTTTTCCAGTAAGCAACTACAACAGATAAAATAGCACCAAACTGAATAGAGACCTGAAACATCTTTAAAAATTCATCCTCTTTCAAACCCATTAAATTGGCTGTAAAGCCCATGTGTGCAGTAGAAGAAATTGGAAGATACTCCGTAAGACCTTCTATAATGGCAATAATAATTGCTTTGAATAAATCCATATCTATAAAATTAAAAGATTAAGAGATTTTGAAATTCAGAAAAATCTAAACTTCTCAACTTCTTAATCTTTAATAAAAAATTATTTTCTTTTTAAAATCGCATATACTTCGATAGCGAAACCTATGACTACGAACAATGGAGCTATTCTGATTCTTCGAATAGAGAAAATACCATCATTCCAGGAATTAGGATCATATTTCCCATCGACAGTGTTAGCATCTGCACCCATCATCAACAGAAAACCAACTACAATAAATGCTAATCCTATTAACATCCATTTAAAGTTTTGTTGCCCGAAGTAAAAAGTGTTTTCCTGTGGAGCTTTGGTATCAGTACCAAATTCTGCTGCGGAAAATTTATTTGTTTTTTTGCTCATTTTTTTAAGAGTAATATAAGTCGTCAACGTTTGTTCTTAAGAATCTCCAGGTAGCCACAATAGTACTTAAAACGGTAATAAAAATTCCCACTCCGAATACAAGTAGAACCAACCAGAAATATTGATTATTATCCTGTACAAAAGCGGACCCGATCTGACTCGTAAAGTAATACCATACCCCAAATAATGCAAGAAGGCCAATAACAGATCCTATACATCCTAAAATCAGGGCTTCAATAATAAAAGGTTTGAGGATAAATCTTCTTTTTGCTCCTACAAGCTGCATTGTTTTAATAATGAATCTTTTCGAAAATATCTTCAGACGAATTGAGTTGTTAATTAAAACGACCGCTAAAACAAGGAATAAGATCGAAAACCCTAAGATCCATTTTAAAATCCGGTTCAAATTATTGTAAACATCGACCATCAAGGTACTGTTATTTTTCACATCTATAATACCCGGAACAGATTTTAGTGTTTTTATTGCCGCATCAATTTTAGCAGGATCTACATATTCAGGTTTTAAGGCTACTTCGATAGATGAGGGGAAGATATTGTCTTCAAATAGTGCATCACTATCTATTCCCATACTCGCTTTCGCCTCTTTGGCTGCCATCTCTCTTGAAATATAAGTTGCTCTCTTTACAGGAGCTAAGGTCTGTACTTTTTTAAAAGTTTCTTCTTCGAGTTTTGCAATCTTTACAGAATCTTTAGCATCATAATTTTCGTCAAAGTACGCATTCACAACTAATTGCTCCTTGATATAGTCAGAATATTTCTGGGCATTAATTAAGATCAATCCCATTAACCCTAATAAAAATAACACTAAGGCAATACTTATTACTACTGTAATATTGCTAGACCTAAGCCTTTTCTTATTAAATTCATCTACAGATTTCGCCATTAATATTAAATTTTTTGGCTAAAATAGAAAAAATCTTCCGAAATTTGGGACGAAAAGGAGAAAATCATTGTTAACGAAATCATAAAAAACTTTGAGTGTAAAAGCAAAAAAACATCTTGGTCAACACTTTTTGACAGATGAAAATATCGCGAGAAAAATTGTAGAGGGCCTAAGCTTTGAAAATTACAATAATATCATGGAAGTGGGACCAGGAATGGGAGTCCTCACAAAATATCTTTTAGAAAAAGATCAATATATTTATCTGGCAGAAATAGATAATGAATCTATAGAATATCTCAAAAAGCACTATTCTAAAATTACAGAGAAAAACTTTGTAGGAGACTTTCTAAAACAGGATTTCGCCTCTATAAACAATGAGCAAATTGCTATTATTGGAAATTTCCCTTATAATATATCTTCACAGATTTTATTTAAAATAATAGATTATTACGAACTGGTACCAGAAATGGTAGGGATGTTCCAAAAGGAAGTTGCTGAAAGGACTGCAGCGGTTCCCAGAACAAAAGATTATGGAATTTTATCGGTACTTATTCAGGCCTATTACGATGTCTCTTATCTGTTCACGGTTCATGAAAATGTTTTTAACCCACCTCCAAAAGTGAAATCCGGAGTTATCAAATTGACCCGAAATCCCAAGGAAGGATTAGCTGGTAACGAAGTTCTTTTTAAGCAGATCGTAAAAGCGGGATTCAACCAAAGGAGAAAGAAATTATCTAATTCACTTAAAATACTGAACATTCCTGAAGTATTAAAAACTCATGAATTTTTAGACAAAAGAGCTGAAGAACTTAGTATTCATGATTTTATAGCTTTCACCAAGCAATGGAAAGAGAATCTATAACTGAAAAAGATAAGAATATAAAAAGCCTTTCAAAATCTGAAAGGCTTTTTTATGAATTATATGATTGATAATCTATTTATTCTCTGTTTTTAAGCATGATCCAACCCGACCAGTTCATCTGAGCTTTTGATTTAGGATATTGGAAGTTGAACTTGTACCAATATGTAGCAGTCGATAATCTCTTACCTCCTACTGTTCCATCCCAGACTGGATTCTGTTTGGTGAACCTGAACATTTCAACACCATATCTATCATAAATAGATCCTGTGAAATTATCAAAATCACCGAGCGATTTAAGATCAAGAACATCATTGATTCCATCCTGATTAGGAGTAATAACATTCGATATCTTTAATGTAAAGAAGTCAAGGGTTCCTACACAATGTGTTCCTTGTATTCTTACCTGTAGATTATACGTTGTATTATCTATTAAACCAGGAAATACATTAGAGGTCTGCCATGAAACTCCACCATCAGCAGAATACTCCAGTACTCCAGGATTATTGTTAATTGATGGATTTACAGCAGTAATTGTTAATGTATTGCTATTATTATAATCTAATCCTGTAATAAAAGGTAATGTAGCTGCCATTACTTTAGACGTAAACACCTTTGTACAGTATCCGTTATCGATCGTTACAGAATAGATTCCTAATTGATCTACAAAAATAGTCTGTGTAGTTGCACCTGTACTCCATAAGTATTTATAATTAGGACCGGCTCCTGCATCTAATGTCACTCTGTCCCCAATACACATTTCAACATCCTTTAAAGGAGAAACAATTTCAGGTACTACCTCTACAGTAACTGTTGCAGGTTGCAAAGATTTACATCCTTTTGCACCGACTGCATATACTGTAAATGTTGTTGTATTGTATAAAGTTACCGTTTGAGTGTTACCAGTACCTGTAAAATTACTCCATTGATAGGTTACCCCACCAGTCGCAGTAAGATTTACAGAATCACCTGGACATATTTTTAATTTTGTAGAAACAACATGCGCAGTAGGAGAAGCTTCTTTAAATAGTTTAAGTTCAACCATTCTACTGCAGAAGCCCCCATTAGAAACGACTACATAAAGTATCTGACCATCATTTCCATTATAGCTCAATGGAGTAGTAATATAATTGTCGTTTTGAGCTATAGCATCAGCCTGATTTTCATAAAAATGAAATACCGCATTTGGTGTTGTACTCATTGTTGGCATTGCAGCAACCAGATCAAATGTTGTAATATCAGGAGTAGTACAGAGTAATAATGTAGCATCATTTGCATTAGGAGTTGTTCCACCATGAATTTGGATAGATGCCTTACCCGGGCATGGATTCCCCGGGACACTTACTTCAATAGTATATGTTCCAGGTTGAATAGCCGTGATCGTGTTAGTAGTTGCACCTGTAACAGGTGTTCCGTTAAAAAACCATTGATATAATAAATTAGGATCACTCACAGACGCTGTGATCACTTGTGGTACGTTGTCACAAACATTAATATCCGATGGTAAAGTAGCTCCCGAAGGATCTAACAAATCTACACCAATATTAAAAGATCCTCCTTCTAAGAATACCGCTGAGTCAAAAGAAGTATCTCCAGCATCTGCAATTACCATCTTAAAATGATATTGCTGACCAGCAACTACGGTTGCTGTTGCAGTAAGGGGAATTGTTCTCCCATTAATGTTTGTATCACTAATGGGCGGATTATAACCTGCAAAAAATGTTTCGTTTATAGCAGGACATCCTCCAAAACCTGTAATTTCGGGGTGAATATTTGTAATACTTACAGGACCTCCTCCACTAGGCAATACTGCCATGTTAGTGTAAGGTCCACCCGTAGATGGTCTGATTAGTAAAGCAAATGAATCCGCGAATCCACATGGATAGCTACCTGTATATTCTTCAGAAGCCATTAAATAATTAAATTTAACCTGAGATGACGTAGGAACGAAATCAAATTCCAAGATTACGGCATCAAATAGTGGTTTACTTGGATTTGTTGCTGCTACTAGATCAGGATCACTACCCGTCCCGACCACATCACTAAGCCCTGTGTCCGGTGTATTCCCTGTACGATTAGCCTTTCCTGTGACTAATACAATTCCATCTTTAAAAGGAAAGCTACTTGTGGATCTATGAAAATATCCCCAAGCCCTATCCACGTCGCTAGCTGGTAAATTAGGAGTTACTACAACATTTGTCACACTCGGTGTAACACATGAATTAGTTCCTGATGATATTAACACATCCCTCACTAATTGATCCATTGTAAAATTCGACTCATTATACCCAGGAGCATTTACATCAATAAGAGTACCTGCTTTGGCTGCCGAAGCCGAAAGTTTTTTTACTTGGGGCTTTCTGGCTGGTGTAGTTTGTGAATGATAAAAATTCAATGAGATTAAAAAAAAAGAAAACAATAGGAGATATCTCTTCATAATATTTTTGTTTCAACAAATTTAATTTTTTTTTAAACATACCACATACATATTTAACATTATTATGTTAAAAAAGTAAAGTCTTCCGTTTATGGAAGACTTTACTTTTATCGCATATTTTTGAATATTAATTCCTATTTTTCAATAATATCCAACCTGTTCGTAATTCTAACTTTTTGCTTGCAGGATTCTCCCATTGCACTCTATACCAATAGGTAGCAGTAGGTAGATTAAGTCCTTTTACATTTCCTCTCCAGACAGGTTCAAGCTTTGTAGCTTTAAAGAGTTCCTGTCCATATCTATTAAAAATAGAAGCTGCAAAATTATTATAACTACTTATTCCAGAGAAATCAATGGTATCATTTAACCCATCAGAATTAGGAGTAATTGCATTATTGATTACAAAAGTGTAATAACTTAAAGTTGTACTACATTTGGCATCTTTTACTCTTACCACTAAATTATAATTGTTGTTATTTAAAACATTATAAAATATATTGGAATTTTGCCAGGTAACTCCTCCATCGATAGAATATTCTAAAATACCCCCTGTAGGATTCGTTGCACTTAGCGTAAGAACATGATTTTCAAAGACAATATTGGTAAACTGAGGCAAATTAGGATTCAATAATTGAGCTGTAAAAGCTTTCGTACAGGTTCCGTTACTAATTGTCACTGTATAAGTCCCGGTGACATTTGTTGAAATAGTTTGGGTTGTTGCGCCATTACTCCAGATATAAGTGTAATTAGGACCGCTTCCGGCATCTAAAACTCCAGTTTCACCTACACACACATACACATCTTCTAAAGTAGAAGTAATAGCAGGAACTACTTCAATGGTTACTTTAGCCGGATTAACAGAAGTACATCCGTTTCCTCCCAATGCATACACCGAATAGGTGGTGGTAACAGTTGGGGAAACAACTTGTGTATTTCCATTACCCGTTAATCCTACCCAATTGTATGTAATACCTCCGGAAGCAGTTAAAGTGACTGATTCACCAACACATATTTTTAGTTTTGAAGCAGAAACTGTTGCTACAGGAGGCCCCACTACAACCGTAACAGTTGCTGGATTTGTTGAAATACATCCATTTGCTCCTACTGCGAAAACAGTATAAGTAGTTGTTAGTGCTGGAGAGACAACCTGCGTACTACCGTTACCCGTTAATCCAACCCAATTATAAGTTACTCCTCCACTTGCAGTTAAAGTAACTGATTCTCCTAAACAAATTTGTGCATGAGAAGAGATTACCGTGGCAACGGGAGGTGTTTTATCTTCTATTACGGTAACATTTGCTGTATAGGTACAGCTTAAATTTCCTGGCTGTGTGGTATTTTGTACTGTTAGAGTATAAACTCCACCAGCATTCACAACAGGAGTTAACGTATTAGCTCCCGAAACGATAGTACCTCCGGTAGTGGTCCATAATATTGAAGAACCAGCAGGAATTATTGAAGCTGAAGCGTTTAATGTTAATTGTGGCGTTGTACAAGTAATACTTTGTGGTGCTGCAATTGTTAGAGTAGTTTCTGCTGTTTTTAGCAATTGCAGTGTAACAACATAGCTACAACCACCGTTTCTCACTAAAACATATACAGTCTGATTTCCTGGACTTGAATAAGTGGCAGGCGTTGCAATTGTATTTCCATTTCCAGCATTGGCATCTGCCAAAAGTACATAATAAGCAAATGTAGCTGTTGCCACACTAGTTATTTGTGGTTGAGCAGAGGTCAGATCATAGGTTATATTACCAGCCTGATAACATTTTAATAATGTGGCATTTTGAACCGTAATAGGTTGGGAAACTTCAATTGTTATTGTTGCTGCAGTTTGAGAAACACAGCCATTTGCTCCTACTGCTGTTACCGTATAAGTTGTGGTAGCTGCAGGTGTAACGGTTTGTGTATTTCCCGTTCCAGGTAGTCCAACCCAATTATAAGTAGCACCTCCAGAAGCTGTTAATGTAACTGTTTCTCCAGCACAGATCAATACTTTTGTCGCTACCACCGTTGTTGTAGGTGGTGCACTGTCTCCTACCACGGTAACATTAGCAGTAGCCGTACAGGTTATATTTCCTGGCTGATAGGTATTAGAAATTGTTAGTGTATAAGTTCCTGCAGTGTTTACTACAGGAGTTAATGTATTCCCTCCGGAAACTATATTTCCACCAGTCGTAGTCCAGTTGAATGTAGATCCAGGTGGATATACTGATGTTGAAGCATTCAGTGTTATTTGTGAGTTAGCGCATGTTAAGGCTGTTGGCGGTGCTATAGTCCCTGTCATCTGTGGTGCTTTGATCAATTGCAGCTGGGCTACTTTTGAACAAAAACCACTTTTCACCAAAACATATACTGTTTGTCCTCCGGGGCTAGAATACGCAGTCGGTGTAGCAATAGTATTAGCATTTCCGGCGTTAGCATCAGCTAAACTTGCATAATAAGAAAAAGTAGCTCCTGGTGTTCCACTGATCGATGCTTGCGCAGCCGGCAAATTAAAAATTGCGTTTCCTTGAGCATAACAAGCTGTTAATGTTGAATTCTGAACTGTAGGAGAAGTTCCACCAACAATAGTAACAGTAGCTATTCCGGGGCACGTATTTCCAGCAAGCAGAACATGAAGAGTGTAAACTCCTGGTTGTGTTGCTGTATAAGTAGCACTTGTTGCTCCGGGAATAGGAGCATTATTTAAAAACCACTGATAAGAAGCGGTTGAATTCTGAACTGAAGCAGTAAGTACTTGTGGTGTATTATCACAAACATTAATAGATGGTGGAAGTGCTACCCCTGCAGGTCCCAAAATCTGAACTCCTATATCAAAAGATCCGGCTTCTAAAAAAACTGCAGAATCAAAATTAACATCCTGGAAATCCGCTAAAACCATTTTAAAATGATAAGTCTGGCCAGGAATCACAGTTCCTTTTGCAATTAATGGAACAGTTCGTCCATCGAAATTGGTTTCAATTTGTGGGTTATTCATTCCTGCAAAATATTGCTGATTGACAGGACCGCAACCTGGAAAAGTGCTGCTAGGAGGAATTAATGGATGTATATTTGTAACACTTACAGGTCCGGCGCCATTAGGAAGCACTGCCAGATTGGTATAATTTGGATCACCTACTTTCTTTAATAATAAGGCAAAACCATCTGAAATACTACATGCAAATTGGTTCTGACTATTATATTCTTTAGAGGCAAATATATATCTAAATGAAACCTCTGTAGAGCTTGGAACAAAATCAAACTCTATAAAAGTTGCATCTTTTAAACTAGAATTATTGACACCAATGGCATTTGCTAAATCGCTATCTCCACCTGATGGTAAGCCATCACTTAAAGTACCCTGAAAATTATTCCCGGCCTTTCTTGCAAATCCCGTTACAAGGACAATTCCTTTTGCAAAAGGAAAGTTGGTAGTTGCCTTATTAAAATAACCCCAACTTCTATTCTGATCACTTATTGCTAAATTAGGAGATACGGAAACATTACTTACATTTGCTGTGGTACATGTAGAACCTCCTGTTATCAAGACATCCTTAACCAATTGAGTAATGTTATAGTTCGATTCTGGATATCCGGGCGCATTTACATCAATAAATACTCCGGCTTTCATACTTTCAGCTCTAGGTGGTTTCGATGGAACAACCTTCCCTCTGCTTTGAGAGAAAACCAGAGTACCTACAAGAACTAAAAATAAAGCCAAAAATAAACTTCCTGTCCTCCTATTTAACATTTTATATTGTTTTCAACAAAAATACTATTTTTTTTGATTGAAATTCATATCAAAGCAAATTGTATTATTAATAATATAAACTTATTTATATTAAACTATCCATTTAAATTTAATTAAAAAACAAAAAAAGACTAACGTATCGTTAGTCTTTTTATAAGTATGATTAATACATTATTCAAATTATTCAAAGTTCTTCAATAATATCCAACCAGTTTTTACCGCTTTTTCTTTACTTGCAGGATCTTCAAAAGTTACCTGATACCAATATGATGATGAAGGTAAACGTTTGCCCTGGAAATAACCGTCCCAATAAGGTCTTACTTTTTCAGCTTTATAAACCTCACGTCCATAACGGTCGAATATACTTGCTGTAAAATCTTTATACTCGTTAATTCCTCTAAAGTCAATAATATCATTTACATTATCTCCATTAGGTGTAATTACATTTTTCATTATAAAAGTAAAATATTCCAGGTATCCTACGCAACTTGTATTTTTCACTCGAACCCTGATTGCTATAACTTTATTTTTAGGAACATTATTGAATACATTAGAAGGCTGCCATGTTAATCCGTTATCAACAGAATACTCCAGTGGTCCGTTACTTGGATTACTAGCAGTAATAACCATAGTTCCACTAGCATTGTAATCTACCTTAATCACAACTGGAGGAATAGCCTGAATTACTTCTGTAGTAAATATCTTAGAACAAACACCATTGTCGATCGTTACGGTATAGGTACCCGGTGTAGCTGCAGTAATGGTTTGAGTAGTTGCACCTGTATTCCAGGAATAAGTATAATTAGGTCCTGATCCTGCATCTAAGGTAATTTGGTCACCAGTACAAATCATTCCCCCCTTAAGAGAAGAAACAATAGCTGGAACCACTTCTACCGTTACAGTAGCAGGCAGCAATGATTTACATCCTTGTGCTCCGATAGCATATACTGTGTACGTTGTTGTTTGAGTAGGGCTTACGGTTCTTACTGCACCAGTCGTTGACGCATCACTCCATAAATAGGTAACACCACCGGAAGCTGTAAGTATAGCAGATTCACCTGAACAGATTTTCATTTTTGAAGAAACGACCTGAGCGATCGGAGTAGCTTCTTTTTTAAGGGTTAGCTTAATCATTTTGCTACAAAATGCTCCATTGGAAACCACTACGTATAAAATCTGACCATCTGTACCATCATAACTAGATAAATTAGTGATAAAGCTATTATTCTGAGCAACAGCATCTGCCTGATTTACATAGAAATGAAATACAGCACCTGTCGTTGTGCTAATTAATGGGGTTGCTGTATTTAGATCAAAATTAAGTGCATTTGGAGTCGTACAAATCTTCAATATAGCATCATGTGCTGTTGGTGTCGTCCCCCCTATAATTGTTATTGTTGCTGATCCCGGACACTGATTTCCAGGTACAGAAACTTTTACTTCATATACACCAGGCTGTGTTGCAATATACTGGACATTTGTAGCTCCCGGAATAGGAGCCCCATCTTTAAACCACTGGAAAGTCATTCCCGGTACAGCGCTTACTTGCGCTTTTAATATCTGTGGTGTATTATCACACATATGGATGGTATCTGGTAAAATAGCACCCGTTCCATCTACAATTTTTATTCCTATATCGAAAGATCCTCCTTCCAAAAAAACAGCTGAATCTAAACTCTGATCATTATAATCTGATAAAACCATTTTAAAATGATAAGCAACACCGGGAGTAACATCTGCAATCGCTGTTAAAGGAATTGTTCTTCCATTATAATTCGTCTCTATATTAGCTGTATTATATCCTGCAAAATATGCTTCATTAAGAGCCCCACAAGTTAAAGGATCTCCGTTATCTTCATTTGCGGGACGTATATTGGTAACACTTACTGCACCTGCCGTTCCAGGAAGAATCGCTACGTTGACATAAGGTCCTCCGGCTACAGGTTTTATAAGCAATGCAAAGGCATCTGAGTAATTACATGGATACCCTCCGGAATATTCTTCAGATGCAAACAAATAATTAAATTTAACCTGATTAGAATTAGGAACAAAATCGAACTCTAAAGCAACTGCATCACGCTGACTACCTTGGCTAGTACCGGTAGCCGCAGCAAGGTCAGGATCACCTTGTGATGAAATTGTCCCAGACAAACTTCCTCCGGTATATAAGGTATTTCCCGCCTCTCTTGCATATCCTGTCGTTAAAACGATTCCATCTGTAAAAGGGAAACTGGTTGTTCCTTTATGAAAGTACCCCCAAAATCTGTCATTATTCCCAACATCATGATTAGGGCTAACTGTTACATTCGTTACATTAGGTGTTGAGCAATTCGTCCCTCCATTAATAAGGATGTCTTTAACAAGCTGTGCCGGAGTAAAAGCAGAAGGAGCATAGGAAGCTACATTTACATCAATAAATGCTCCAGTTTTCATACTTGCTGCCGTAAACTTCTCCTTTTTCACTTTCCGCTGAGGCATTTTCTTCGTATTCTGAGAAAATAAAAATAGGGGAGCTAATAGTAATATTAAAAAGAAAAAGTAGTTTTTCAATCTATAATTTAACATTTTGGTATTGTTTGTCCAAAAATAATAAAAATAAAGATATGATGTTCGTTTTTTATGAATCAAAACAGTATTAGATAAAATAAATACTATTTTAATATTTCACCATAATTAAACAATTAGTTGGGCAGTTTTTAGCAATAAAAAATTTAATATTTAGCTTAAAATTAGAAAAAAGCTATATTAAAAAATGATTAAGAAATCCTTATTGAACTAAAAAAAGTGATTTTTGATCAATTTCATTTATCATTCTTTCTTTAAATTATTTATTTCATTTTGAAGAAGGAGAATTTGATCTTTTAAAGCTTTGATCTCATTTTTATTCGAGTTCACGCTGCTTTTTAATATCACTTTTTTTGCCCTTTCATTATGATCCTCATCATCTTCATCTTCATTAATCTCTTCTATATCTTCCTGAATATCTTCAATATCTTCATTAATCTCTTCTATATCTTCACTGATTTCCTCTATATCCTCACTGATCTCTTCAATGTCTTCGCTAATCTCTTCGATATCTTCCTGAATGTCTTCTATATCTTCCTGAATATCTTCAATTTTTTCGTGACTTCTATTAACAGACATCTGAATAAATATAGCAAGATAAATTGCCTCCAGAGATACCACTGTGGTTAGAATCAAAAGCATTTTATCGAACTCTACAATATGTAGTAACGGGAGGAGAAATGAAATTATAAAAAATAGGGTATGAACAATGAGTGACGGGATAGAACCAATCCACCAGGTAATACCAGTAGCAATCTTTTCCAGAATTTCTGTTTTTTCGGTCTGCGTTTTCATCACTTTTAATTTTATAAAAATTCTTTACTAACTCCTAATCCAAACAAAGCAAAATCATATTTTGCCGGGTCTTTATCGTCAAATTGCCTTATCACCTTATCTAACTCTTCTACCGTTTTCCAATCATTCTGAGTTCTTGTAATTAACCCCAATTTTCTGGAAATATTCCCTGTATGAACATCTAATGGAATAGATAAATGTTTCTGATCTATATTCTCCCAAATTCCAAAATCGACACTGCGTTTATCTTTTCTTACCATCCAGCGCAAGAACATGATAATTCTTTTTGAAGATGAATTTTTATAGGGTGAACTTACATGTTTGTGACTTCTATGCTTTCCGGTTTCTAAAAAAGAAACCCTGAATCTCTCAATAGCGTGTAAAAAATTAGTTTCAGCATCTTCAATCTTAAATAAGCTTTCTAAACTTTCATTCTCCTTATAGATTTTATTGAACTGCTTAATGAAATAAGTAAAATCCTCACCATTAAAAGTTCTGTGGATACTTTTATCCTGAATTGAATGCAGATCTTTTTCTGAAAAATTCATTACAAAATCGTAAGGAGAATTTCCCATAATATCTAACATCTTTTCAGCAGATTTAATAATGGCTTTTCTATTTCCCCATGATATTGTTGCTGATAAAAAACCGGCAATTTCAATATCCTGTTTTAAAGAAAAACGATGCGGAATCTGTATGGGATCATATTCAATAAAATCATAATTATTATATTGATCAGATTTCTCATTTAAAAAATCTTTTAATTCATCAAATTTCATAACTCCACTTAGATTTTCACACTTTCCAGTGCTTTTGGTAAAAAAGTATTAGGAAAAACATTTCTGGCTTCATCAGTAAATACGGTAAGGTCTCCATATCTATTGGAAAAATGTCCCAAAATTAATTTCCCCACTTCTGCTTTTTGCGCTATTGTAGCGGCCTCCAAAGCTGTCGCATGTCCTGTATAATCTGCCATTTCTTTTAGATCATGTAAGAATGTTGATTCATGATACAAAACCGTTACATTTTTAATAATAGGAATAACGCTTTCAAGATACCGGGTATCACTACAGAAGGCATAGGAAACTGACGGTATAGGATCAACGGTTAAGATCTCATTTTTCAGAACATATCCATCACTAAGTACAAAATCTTTTCCTGCTTTAATATGATGATAATCACAAACCTCAATCTCGTCATATTTGGCAATCTCCTTCATATTGATATGTCTGTCTTTTGGTTTTTCTTTAAAAAGATAGCCATTACAATAAATCCTGTGGTCTAAAGGAATAGTATAAACTTCTACCCTATTGTCCTCATAAATTTTTTCAGAATAATCTTTATCCAGCTCATGATAAACAATCTCAAATCCCCGATGCGTTTCAGTGATTGTAAAAATAGTCTCTAGCATCTTCTTAATTCCTTTCGGACCATATACATGTAAAGGAGTATCACGTCCCAATAACCGAAAGGATGCAATAAGGCCGGGAAGTCCAAAGCAGTGATCCCCATGAAGGTGGGAAATAAAAATATGATTAATTTTCGAAAATCTTGCTTTTGCTTTTCTTAGCTGTACCTGGGTTCCTTCTCCACAATCAATAAGAAAATGTCGTTCTTCCATTTCTAACAATTGCGCTGTCGGAGAAGTATTAATTGTAGGAATCGCTGAGTTAAAACCTAATATCGTTAAATAAGTACTCAAATCAATAGTTTATTATAACAAATGTACAACAGAAATTTTGGATATACTTACATCCTAAATTATTATTACTGTCCATCTACAACTTTTAAATTGTTCAAAAACAGATCTAAAGCCTGCTTACGGTGGCTAATTTCATTTTTATCTTCCGGGTTCATTTCTGCAAATGTTCTGTCATACCCTTGTGGCACAAAAATCGGATCATATCCAAAACCTTTAAAACCTTTATTCTCTGTTAATAAATTTCCATAAGCTCTGCCTTCAAAATACTGAGCTCCCTGTTCATCATAATAGCATAAAACAGTAATAAAGTAGGCTTTCCGGTTTTCAACACCTTCCATCTCACTTAATACCTTTTCAATATTTTTACCGAAGTCATGATCCCCGGCATAGCGGGCTGAAAAAATACCCGGCCTGCCATCCAACGCTTCAACAACCAATCCGCTATCATCGCCTAAACTTGGAATCCCGGTTTTCTCGAAACAGTATTTTGCTTTTATTAAAGCATTAGCATTAAAAGAATCTCCATCCTCTACGATCTCTTCGTGAATATCATAATCCGTGAGACTCTTAACAAGATAATCAGCTCCTAATATTTGCTGGATCTCTTCTTTTTTATGTTGATTGTGTGTTGCAACTAATAATTCCATATCCTTTTTCATTTTTTTAAATTAAATTTCCGAATAATGTACTTTATACTTTTTCATAAAAAGATAATAGAATAAAGAGAAAAGTACAATTCCTACTGCCAGTAATATCCATTCAGAAACTTTAAGAGCTTCTGAAAAACTTTCATTTTTCGTATAGGTGATCAATAATGATGAGCATAAATTATTGAACCCATGCAGAAGCATTGGTAATAACAAAGATTTAGTTTTAAAATAAACAAGCCCTAAAACACATCCCAATAAAACAGCACCTACTAACTGCCAGGGATTACCATGCACCAATCCAAAAATAATGGAAGCATATACAATTGCTTTCCATGGTTTTACTCCTTTATTAATTAATCCTTTTTGAATAATCCCTCTAAAAATAATCTCCTCAAAAATCGGGGCCATAATCACGGCTGTGATGATCATTACAACAGGATCATCCGTCAGTTGATTCATCAGTTCACTGAAAAACTCATAATACTTACCAAAGAAAGGACCTGTAGTAGGAATCTGAGCAGTTATAAATTCTGAAATAAACATCATCCCTATCATCAAAGGGAAAATCAGGAAATAGGTATAAAAATTGGTAGGAGAAAAATTAAAATTAAGTTTTCTTTTTGTGGTTGGCCTGACGATAAAAAAATCAAAAAAAGCAATTGCCGTCAAGAATCCTGCAGCATTTGAAAGCATAAAAAACCAATCTTTGAATTGCAGGTTTTCTTTAAAAACAAACATCCAAAAAATATTAAAAAAGGAGACGAACATTGTTCCTACAAACAACCCGCCTAATAAAACAACGCCTCCGATCCATGTAAAAGTAAACTGTGGATATTTGCTGCTTTCCATGTTTTTTCTTTGTAAAAATTTAATAAACAAAGGTAATTTTTTTAAAAGCCCCAAACAACTAAAAAAGAAAATTCTTCATTCATCTACTTGTCGGAAAAAGCCTTTACAGGTTTTATAATAGGCAAATAAAAAAGTTCTTATAAAATCTATTTCTTTACTTTTCAAGCTGACACCTGTTCAAATATTGATACCTCCAATCTAAAAAGTAGATACCGTGTTTTCTTTTTGTTTATTAATTTATTTGAATCCTCATAAAAAATCACGATTTTTGCAACTTCAAAATACACTATGTCAGACTTAATCAAAGAAATACAAAAAAGAAAAACATTTGGAATTATTTCTCACCCGGATGCCGGAAAAACTACTCTTACAGAAAAACTTCTGCTTTTCGGGGGTGCAATTCAGGAAGCAGGTGCTGTAAAATCCAATAAAATAAAAAAAGGAGCAACCTCCGACTTTATGGAAATTGAAAGACAGAGAGGGATCTCTGTAGCCACTTCCGTATTAGCTTTTGAATATAAAGGACACAAAATTAATATTCTGGATACTCCTGGTCACAAGGATTTCGCAGAAGATACCTATAGAACATTAACAGCCGTAGATTCCGTAATCGTCGTAATAGACGTTGCAAAAGGGGTTGAGGAGCAAACTGAAAAATTAGTTCAGGTTTGTAGAATGAGAAACATCCCCATGCTGGTTTTCATTAATAAGCTTGACCGTGAAGGTAAAGATGCTTTTGATTTACTGGATGAAGTTGAACAAAAATTAGGATTAAGTGTAGTTCCTCTTTCTTTACCTATCGGAATGGGAAGTGATTTTCAGGGTATTTATAATATCTGGGAAAATAATATCCAATTATTCCTGGAAGAGAAGAAACAAAGAGTTGGTGACTCCGTTAAGTTTGATAATATCAATGATCCGGCAATCGATGAATTGATTGGAGAGAAAGCAGCTAAGTCTTTACGTGATGAACTTGAACTGGTACAGTCTGTTTATCCCGAATTTAGCCGTGAGGATTACATGAAAGGAGATTTGCAGCCCGTTTTCTTTGGTTCTGCATTAAATAATTTTGGAGTTCGTGAATTATTGGATGCATTTATTGAAATTGCACCAATGCCCCAACCAAAAGAAAGTGATACCCGTATCGTAAAACCCGAAGAAAATACTTTCACTGGATTTGTTTTCAAGATTCATGCGAATATGGATCCTAAACACAGAGACCGATTGGCATTCGTTAAAATTGTTTCTGGAACCTTTAAAAGAAACGAAAATTACCTATTGGTAAGGGAGGGCAAAAAGATGAAGTTTTCTTCTCCAAATGCTTTTTTTGCAGATAAAAAAGAAGTTGTAGATGAAAGTTTTCCTGGCGATATTGTTGGTTTACATGATACAGGAAGTTTCAGAATCGGTGATACGTTAACAGGTGGTGAAAAATTGAGCTTTAAAGGAGTTCCTAGTTTCTCTCCGGAACATTTCCGATATATCAACAACAATGATCCACTTAAAGCGAAACAACTTGCTAAAGGTATTGATCAGCTGATGGATGAAGGTGTTGCCCAGTTATTTACCCTTGAAATGAACAACAGAAAAATTATCGGAACTGTGGGTGCACTTCAATATGAGGTTATCCAGTATCGTCTGGAACATGAATATGGGGCAAAATGTACTTACGAACCACTTTCTATGCACAAGGCGTGTTGGATAGAGGCTGATGAGAAATCTGAGGAATTCAAAGAATTTGCAAGACTAAAACAGAGATTCTTAGCCCGAGATAAATACAATCAACTGGTATTTCTGGCAGATTCTTCCTTTACAATACATATGACACAGGAAAAATTCCCGAATGTGAAATTACATTTCATCAGTGAATTTAACCAGTAAGATCATGTATCTTAAAAATAAAAAAACGTTCAGTGTAACACTGAACGTTTTTTTTTATGGATTAAACAGATATTGATTATTTATTAATGATTAATTTCTTAGAAATTCTTTGGTCGTCTTTATCTACCTGAATGATATAAACTCCAGTAGGAAGTTCAGATAAATTAACGCGTTCGGAGATTTTACCTGTTTTATTAATATCTTTTTTCGGACTTACTAATTTTCCATCCATAGCAAAAACAGTATAAGATATTCCTTTTTTCGTATTAGTTTCGATAGTAAAAATACCTTTAGAAGGATTTGGATAAATAGCAAATCCGGCTTCCGATTTTTCTGAGTCACTTACTCCTAATGTCGAATTGATGGTAAAGTTTGTTGTATTTACGTTTAAAAAGACATTATCAATTGCCTTGATCATTAATCTTGCATTACTTGCTGTACCTAATCCACCAGGAACATTGAAGGTATAAGATCCATTATTCGGGGTACTTGCAACCAATACGTGAGGGAATGTAAGTCCACCATCTGTCGAAAGTAGAATACTTACATTTGCAGTGTTTACAGGAGCTGCATTTGTATTGGCAACATCCCAGGTTATCGTTTTAGACTCACCTGTATTCCAAACTGCTCCCGGAAGATTTTGAGAAGTAACAACAAAAGGTCCTGCCGCATCTGATACTGTTAATTGAATATCATCGCGACCTGTTTGTCCGCCAGCCGGATTATTATCTCTTACCAATAATGAAAAATTCAATGTTCTGGCAACAGAAGATAATTTTTCCCAGGCTCTGTAATTACTTGCTGTAATTATTGTTGGATTATAACCTTCTATAATTGTAGATAATCTCGGAAAATATCTTGATGGTGAGGTGGTAGCCCATAAAGATCTGAACATTGGTCCTACTGCATTTGCCGGTCTTGGAGGCATTTGAGCCGCTCCAAAATCAATTTGTTCCCAGTTATAAGTGATAGCATCACCATCCGGATCATTTCCAACCCCTGTTAGCATGAATGGAGTTTGTTTTGGTATCGTTTTATCAGGTCCTGCATTTGCAGTGGGTTCATTATTACCTGTTGCTGTATTCACACTACAGTTTCTTGAAGGAGAAGTGATCGTTGTATACATTTCACGAATGCTAACCGCATGGAAATAAGCATCACTGTTATTCTGAACATTAGGAGGACAGATTCCTGCATATCCCATAATTGAACTTGCGCTTCCAGGTTCAATCGAAGTTGCATCGTTTCTGTTACATGCGTTATTCTGTGTATGATTTGCCCCAAACTGATGTCCCATTTCATGTGCTACAAAATCGATAACAAAAGGATCACCTACAGGAACAGCAGATCCAGTAACACCTCCTGCTTTCACTGTATTGCTACAAACGGCAGGTGTATAAGCTAAACCATTATCGTTTCCTTGGTTTGCTTGAAAAAAGACATGACCTATATCATAATTTGCCGCTCCAATAGCATTATTTGTTACCACTACATTCTCGTCAATCATTTGATAAGCATCAAGCGGGTCGTAAGTATCTACACTGGTAAAAAACAAAACATCTGTATTAGCAATTAACTGCAATGTTACAGAAATATCATTTTCAAAAACTTCATTAAGGCGCGCTACAACTAAATTAACAGCAGCTAAAACAGCAGCTTTTTTCTGAGCATCAGTCCCCGTACTTACCCCGGCCTGCAGGGCAATATAAGCTGTATACTCTATCGTGGTAGAAATCGCAAGCCTGTATTTACGCAATAATCCATCAACAACTGTTTTTCCTTCCAATCCGGAACCAATTTGTTTCAATGAATTATCATCTTTAAAAAGACACTCAAATTTACTGGCTGATTGAGCATTTTTCCTGTCATACAATCTGTAAACCTTATTATCAGGTGAGTATGAATCTATATAATACATTCCTTTAGAGCCCCTGATTACCGCATTTAAACCAAAATAAGGATCTAATGAGAATTTTATTTTAGTAGCTGGATCGCCTACTCTATGTCCTGTGTATGATTTGATATCAGAATATCTTGATTGAAGATCAGGATGCATTGTTGATGCTTCCAATATTTCATAAGTGTCAAATGCTCCCTGGTCATTAGGAAATTTTATTAAAACACCCTTTGCCAAAGGCGTTTTATTTCTGTCGGGCGCATTCGATAGTTGTTGTTTAAGTTCATCTGTATTCAGTCTTAACAATTCATAGTCAGATACTCTAACAGATGATTCCTTTGTTTCTTTGATACTTTGCTTCGAAAGCTTTGTCCATTGATTTTGCTGTGCAAATCCCATAGATGATATTACGAGAAAACCTGCAAGAATTAGTAATCTTTTTTTCATATACATTTATTTAATTAAATTTAGCTTTATTTCAGTTGGTTTATTGAATACCTTAAGTATTACAATAGGATTTGATTGTTTTTCTTCTGCATATTCCCTATTTTCAATCTCTTTATAATTAACTAATAGAATAGAATTATTCATTTCCAATTTTTCAATTTCAATATCTCCGTATTTTTTATTCTTTAACTGAGGCTTTAAGACTAAAAAGTATGCACCCGATTCTTCTAATACTGGTATAGGTGCTGATCTTGAAAATTTGGAATTATCTAACTGTCTGTATAGTTCTTTAATCCCCTTTGTTGAATTTATCAGAGTATATTCTTTTAAATTAATTTCAGCATTCAACCTTCTTATTTCAGTAAATTCTACTTTTTCAGCATTCTTACCTGGAGTTATATTCCTTTTATAATTGGCGCAGGAAAACACCAACAAAAACAAAAAAATAGAAATAATTGAAAATTTTACTAATATATTCATAGTCAAAAATAGAAAAATATTCTTACATAAAAAACTTAAAACCTTTTAAAAATCAACTAATTAAACATTCACCACGAGACAATAGGCATTCTCTTCATTAAAAAAATCCAGATTTGTCTGAACAATTCACTTTCATACGATCTCCACTATTTTTGATTACCAATTGATATGGTGATATTTTTTAATTATCCCTCACACAATTATTCTGTAAAATCTTAATTACAATCATTCCTTTAATTCTTCCAAGAAATCAAATACACCTGTAAAAATTCTTGTAAAAAAATTGTAAATCATTTTAATCCACTAGATATTAAATATTTACAGATTTACCAAAACAATACGCCTCATTTACAAAAACAACTTTGATAGCCCTGCTAATTTTACTTCATCAAAAAAATTAATCTTATGAAAAAGTTCATCTTACTAGTTGCAGTATCCAGCACTTTCATCATGTGTAAAAAAAGTGAAGCAACAAAATCTCAGCTTGAAGGAGCAGTACAATCTGCCGATAGTACCGTTACAGCCACATCTGATAAGATCAGTGATATAACCAATACAGCGGAAGCCGTTTTTGATTCGGCCAATGTAAAAATCAAAGAATTTGATGACACAAAAAATGTGATCAAAGAAAAAATTGAAGCGACCTCAAAAAGTGTAGATTCCTTATCTAATAAAATAGCTTCTACTAAATTAGAATCTAAAATAGAAAAAAAGGACTCAACTAAAAAAGGCTCTGAAAAAATTGTGATCAATGTACCTTCTCCAAAGATCATTAAAGAAACTAAAGTGATTTATAAGGATAAAAAAAGAAAGAAAATGATGAATTGAATCCTCCTAAAAACAAAATGCTAAAGACCGGAACACTAGAATTAAATGTTGAAAATACTGAAACCGCAAAAGACATCGTAACTCAGGAAGTGAAAAAATATGATGGTTTTATACAAAGTGAAAATATTTCTCTAAATAACAATGAAAAAAAAATTGCCTATCTAAAAGTAAAGGTTCCTATTCAGAAGCTTGACTATCTAATGGATGATATAAGCAGGATTGGTGTTATTGAAAATAAGGGAACTGAAATATCCGGACAGAATTATGTTGAAAATACAATGTCTGATTTAGAAATTACACTTTATGGAACTACTGAAGGTTATACAGGAATCGATAAACCTAAAAGTTTCGGAGATGAATCTTTTGATGCGATCTCTTCTGGCTGGAGTGTAATTACAGGTATCTTTTTGTTTATGCTTCCCTTTTGGCCTTTATTTTTAATTATAGGAATCGGATATTATTTCTACAAAAAGAAAAATAAAAACATCCCTAATAACCAGTCTAACTAACATTCTAATCCATCATCGCTGATGGATTTTTTATTTTTAATAATATTTTAATCATCTGCAGGTACTTAAGGAAAATATTCTTCGTTAACTTTATAATACCAAATTAAAACTTAAAGACTAACACCAATGAACCACCTTCCTAACTTCAAATATGAGCTCGAAAAAAAAGAACCACGACTTGGACCGGGTGGTATTACAAGAGGTGTTTCGGTAAAAGAATTTAAAGCTTCAGAAAATCTTGCCGGGGTAAGTATGCATTTAGAGCCGGGAGCCATTCGCGAACTTCATTGGCATGCCAACGCTGCAGAATGGGGATATGTTTTGAAAGGTCAAATGCGGACGACAGTAATTGATCCCAAGGGAGAGGTTTCTACAGACATTTTCAATCCCGGTGATGTTTGGTACTTCCCAAGAGGTTTTGGCCATGTTTTACAGTGTATCAGCAGTGAAAGCTGTCATTTTATACTCATATTTGATAATGGAGATTTTTCTGAGGATCATACCTTCAGTATTACAGATTTTATTTCTAGTGTTCCGGTAGAAATTGCCGCACAAAATTTAGGAATAACTCAGGAAGAAGTAAAACAGCTTTATCAGGGTGAAGCCTATTTTGCCCAGTGTGAGCTTCCTGATATTTATTCTGGTCTGGCTTCTCCAAGAAATGAAGTAAGTCTAGTTTCAAAGCACCGATATCCACTAGGATCACAACAGCCCATTGTTATACCAGGTGGTGGCATCCAGAGAGTTGTTACCCAGAAAGAATTTCACATTGCTAAAACCATTACCGGAAGTATATTTGAAATTGAACCCGGTGGACTGCGTGAAATGCATTGGCATCCAAATGCTGACGAATGGCAATATTACATTCAAGGAAAAGCGGAAATGGGTGTTTTTCTGGCAGAAGGACAATTTGTGAAAGACAAATTTGAAAAAGGTGATGTTGGCTATGTTCCAATGGGAGCCGGACATTACATCAAAAATGTAGGTACTGAAAAACTTATTGTATTGCTTGGTTTTAATAATGGTTTATACGAAGCTATTGATTTAAGCAGCTGGATTGGTGGAAATCCGAGAGATATTTTAAAAGGTAATTTTGGTGTGGGCGATGATATCATCGATCAATTTCCAAAATCAGGTCAACTGATCATCAAATAAACTTTAATCTGCTTTTTAGCTACTGTATTAAAAAGAAAAAAAATAATATTATATCTTAATATTTTGTGGTGCGTGAATGTAAAAGGCTCTCAAATTGAGAGCCTTTTACTATTTCATATTTACTACTTTATCTACCACATATTTTGTGTTTCCTCTCCAAGGTAATGTGCCTTTGTATTCTTTGTAATGAAGATCAAAGGTTTTACCACTGTTTGTTTCCAATTGTTTAAAAACTTCGGGATCATTCACAGAAAATTCAAACTCATAGCTTGTAATACTTCCAGTCTTTCCTCTTCCAAAACCTTCCTGAATCAATTTACCTTCATAGGTTTTAAATACATAGCCTTTTTTAATAGCATAGTTCAGATAACCTGACTTTACTCCTTCGCCAAAAACGAAGAAAAACTTATACCATACGAATACTCCTATTAGAAGTAAAACGATTCCCAGAGTGATCCACCAAGTTTTTTTCATAAGTAGTTGTGTTTGTTTATGTTTTTATTTTGAAATACTTCTGGAAATCACGATTTTCTGGATTTCAGAAGTTCCTTCATAAATCTGAGTGATCTTAGCATCACGCATAAATCTTTCAACGTGGTATTCTTTCACGTATCCATATCCACCATGGATTTGTACCGCTTCAATAGAAGTGTCCATAGCTACCTGAGAAGCGTATAATTTTGCCATAGCCCCACTTTCAGAAATATCTTTTCCAGCATCTTTCTCTGTTGCAGCCTTGAAACAAAGCATTCTTGCAGCAGTAATCTGCGTCGCCATATCTGCTAATTTAAAAGCAATAGCCTGATGATTGATAATTTCAGTTTTAAAAGCCTTTCTTGTCTTAGCATATTTAAGCGCCAATTCATAAGCTCCTGCAGCAATTCCTAAAGCTTGAGAAGCAATTCCTATTCTACCTCCATTCAATACAGCCATTGCAAAATTGAAACCAAAACCATCTTCTCCAATTCTGTTTTCTTTAGGTACTTTTACATTATTGAACATTAAAGAGTGTGTATCACTCCCTCTGATTCCTAATTTATCTTCTTTTGGTCCGATCTCAAAACCTTCCCAACCTCTTTCTACGATAAATGCATTGATTCCTTTATGCTTTTTCTCAGGATCAGTCTGAGCAATTACAACGTAGTAAGAAGCAGTTCCTCCATTTGTGATCCAGTTTTTAATTCCATTTAAAAGATAATAATCCCCTTTATCTTCTGCAGTTGTTTTTTGCGAAGTTGCATCAGATCCTGCCTCAGGCTCAGATAAAGCAAATGCACCGATTACCTTCCCACTCGCTAAAGGTGTAAGATATTTTTGTTTTTGTTCTTCAGAAGCAAACTTTTCAAGACCAGCACAAACTAATGAATTGTTTACAGACATTACAACTGCTGCAGAGGCATCCACTTTTGCAATCTCCTCCATAGCCAAAACGTAAGAAACGCTATCCATACCTGCTCCACCATATTTAGGATCTACCATCATTCCTAAAAGTCCCATTTCACCCATCATCTTCACTTGTTCAGTTGGGAATTTTTGATCGCGATCTCTTTCAATAACCCCTGGTAATAGTTCGTTTTGTGCAAAATCTCTTGCTGCCTGCTGAATCATCAGCTGTTCTTCCGATAAATTAAAGTCCATAAAAATTAATAATTAGATGGTCGTAAATTTACACTTTTTAAGCAAACCTGAAAAAATATTTGATATCCGAAAATTGCGAGTAGATTTATGCTGTTTTCACAAAAATGCTTATATTTAAATTTCTTTAAAAATTACATAAAAAATTATGACGATCAAAAGATTATTCGATATACCTCATCATGCTTTGGATAAATTTCCTAAAACGGATATGTTTGTGACAAAGCATCAGGGTGAATGGAAAAAAACATCTACGCAAGAATTTATCAATCAAGGAAATAAAATATCCAGAGGTCTTTTAAAACTTGGAATTAAACCCGGGGACAAAATTGCTCTAATTACAACTAATACGCGTACAGAATGGGCTATCATGGATTTGGGACTTTCTCAGATCGGAGTGGTTTCTGTGCCTGTCTACCCAAGCATATCTCATGAAGACTATGAATTCATTTTTGGTAATGCTGAAATAAAATACTGCTTTGTTTCCGATAAAGAATTGCTTACTAAAGTAATGAAAGTGAAACACAATATACCATCTTTGCAGGGAGTTTTCACTTTTGACACCATAAGTGGTGCTGCCAATTGGCGCGAAATTTTGGATCTGGGTGAAGATGATTCTACACAAATTGAAGTAGAAGAGCTTTCTAACGCAATCAATTCCGAGGATCTGGCAACGATTATTTATACATCAGGAACCACAGGAAGGCCTAAAGGAGTAATGCTTACGCATCATAATATTGTTTCTAATGTTCTGGGATCAGTTCCTAGAATTCCTAAGAAAAAAGGCCTTGATTATAAGGATACCAGGATCTTAAGCTTTCTACCGATCTGTCATATTTTTGAAAGAATGCTTTTCTACCTGTTCCAATACAATGGTTTTTCAGTTTATTTTGCCGAGAGCATTGATAAAATGGGTGAGAATGTAAAAGAAGTTAAGCCTCACTATATGAGTGTTGTCCCAAGATTAGTGGAGAAAGTATATGATAAAATCTATAGTACAGGATCTTCTGCCGGTGGATTAAAAACAAAAATATTCTTTTGGGCTTTAAACCTTATTTCTAAAAAGAAAGAGGTTTCAAAACCATCAGGACTTTTCGAGATCATTGCTGATAAACTGGTATTCTCAAAATGGAGAGAAGGATTGGGTGGTGAAATCGTAACTCTTGTTTCAGGTTCTGCAGCACTATCTACAAGATTAAATCTGATGTTTCAAAATGCCGGAATTCCAATTCTGGAAGGATATGGATTAACGGAAACCTCTCCGGTAATTTCTGTAAACAGCTTCGACAAAATGAAAATCGGAACTGTTGGTTTGCCTTTAGATAACTTACATGTAAAAATTCAGGAAGACGGTGAAATAACAGTAAAAGGTCCTTCTATTTTTAAAGGTTATTTTAAAAATGAAGAAATGACAAAAGAAGTTTTCACGGATGACGGGTATTTCAAAACCGGAGATATCGGAAATATTGATGCTGATGGCTTCTTACAAATCACTGATCGTAAGAAAGAAATGTTTAAAACATCCGGAGGTAAGTATATCGCACCACAAATTATCGAAAACCAGGCAAAAGCTTCCAAGTTCATTGAACAAATTATGGTGGTTGGTGATGGTGAAAAAATGCCTTGTGCACTTATTCAGCCTGACTTTGAATTTGCCAAAAGCTGGGCAATGCGAAATAACATAAACTTAGGTTCTACTCCACAGGAGATCGCTAAAAGTCCAGAGTTAAAAGAAAGAATAGAAAAAGAGATCGATGGTATTAATGAACATCTCGGAAATTGGGAAAAAATTAAAAAAATCGAGCTAACTCCAGAAGTCTGGAGTATTGATGCCGGACTCCTGACTCCTACTTTAAAATTAAAAAGAAAAGCAATTAAAGAGAAGTTTATAGACTTATACAATAAGATGTATGAGCATCATGAATAAAAATATCAGCCGCTTCTTTATTGAAGCGGTTTTTTTGTATCTTATATATTCAGGTTTAGACCAGAGTCAATTTGAATTTCGTTTTCTGACAAATGGAATGACTATTTTTATACGTAGAATATGACACTAATCCTGACTATCCTGATCTACTAAGATCAAAGGTTTAAGATACTTATATGTTCTTTATATGCAATATTCGAGGACTTTCATGATGACTGAAGTGTTTAAAACTTTTTGTGGCTTTTGTGGTTTAAAAAGAATATAAAGAAACTATAAATAAAAAAAGCTGTCTCATTTCTGAAACAGCTTTTATATTTAAAAAAACGGTAATTAAAACTTAATTACAGATTTCATTCTTTCGTTTTCTTCCATTACCAATTCATCATCCACTAAGATTTTTCCTGAATGTTCATCAATAATAATTTTCTTTCTTTGAGCAATCTCCATTTGCTTTTGTGGTGGAATTGTAAAGAATGATCCTTTTGGAGCACCTCTTTCTAATCCTACAACTGCTAAACCATTTATAGAGTTTGTTCTGATTCTGTTATAAGAAGCTAGTAATCTCTCGTCAATTTTACCTGCATATTCTTTAGATTGTTCTATCAAATAATCTTCTTCTTTCTGAGTTTCAGAAACCAAACCTTCCAATTCTTCTTTTTTGAATTTTAAGTGGTTCTTCAAATCGTTGATTTTTAAATTTAGTTCGTCTACCGTCTCATTTTTATGAGTGATTTTAACACCAAATTCTTTAATTCTTTTCTCAGCAAGCTGGATTTCAAGATCTTGGAATTCAATCTCCTTACCTAAAGCTTCAAACTCTTTATTGTTTCTTACGTTATCTTGTTGAGACTTGTATTTATCAATTAAAGTTTTAGCATGGTTAATTACTTCATGCTTTGTTTTGATCTGATCGTCCTGATCTTTAATTTCTGCATGAAATTTTTCAGCTCTTTTTTCAAGCCCTTCAATTTCGATTTCAAGATCTTCAACCTCAATTGGCAATTCTCCTCTTGTATTTCGGATTTCATCCAATCTTGAATCTATGATTTGTAAATCGTATAAAGCTCTTAATTTCTCTTCAACTGAAATATCGTTGGTTTTTGCCATATCTAAAGGAAATAATTTACTGGGTTTGTTTTTTCGTTGGATTTTGAGATTGCAAATGTACTAAATTTTTGTGACAAAATTTCAAATAATTGTTGCACAACCCATTGTTCTGATTCATAATGACCTATATCACAAACCAACATTTTTGATTCTGCCAGAAAAAAGTCATGATATTTAACGTCTCCAGTGAGGTATGCATCGCATTTTTTAGATAAGGCAGATTTTATCCCACTCGCTCCGGAACCTCCTAAAACGCCTACTCTTTTGATTTTCTTATCATTGAACCCGGAATGTCTTATCACTTCAAGGTTAAATTTCTCTTTTACAAATTGTAAAAAATCTTTCTGATCCATTTCTTCTTCAAATTCTCCATACATCCCTAATCCTGAATATTGATTTTCATTATCCAGACTATAAATCTGATAGGCAACTTCTTCATAGGGGTGTGAAGATTTCATAGCCGAAATAATCTGATTTTGCTTATAGCTTTCAAAAATGACCGAAATCATATTTTCATCTGCATTCTCCCGTACATCATGCTGTCCTGAATAAGGATTTGATCCTGCGATGGGTCTGAAAGTACCATTACCTTTAATACTGAAACTGCATTCGTCATAAAATCCAATATTTCCGGCCCCTGCAGAAAAAAGAGATTCTTTCATCTGCTCAGAATGATCTTTCGGGACAAAAACTGTAAGTTGTTTCAAACTATTCTTTTTAGGCTGAAGAATCTTTAGATCCTTTAATCCTAATTGATTACATATTCCTGCGTTTACACCAAAGAAATCATTGTCAAAAGCGGTATGAATTGCATAGATGGCAATCTTATTTTCAATTGCCTTTAAAACAACCCTTTCTACATAGTTTTTTCCGGTTAAAGATTTTAATCCTGAAAAAATAATAGGATGAAAACAAACAATAAGGTTCAAATTCTTTTCAATAGCTTCACCTATGACGTTCTCCAGAGCATCATGGCAAACCAGAATTCCATTTACCTCACGGTCAGGAAACCCACATAACAAACCTACATTGTCAAAATCTTCTGCCTGCTGTATTGGAATGCGTTTTTCTATTTCTGAAATTACTTCACGAATTGTCATTTATTATGTATGTTTGCTACGAAAATAAGGATAATTTCTTAAATTTAAAAAAACTCCTATTATGGAAAGAGAACACAATCTTGTTCCTGAAGATACCCTATGGAAAAGATTTCTGTACCGTATTATTTACCGATCCGACACAAAACTGGGAAAACTCTTTGACATTGTCCTATTAGCATTAATTCTTGGGAGCACCCTTATTATCATGATGGAAAGTGTCCCACAATTAGATAAAAGATTTCATATTACTTTTATCATCCTGGAATGGATCATATCCTTGTTTTTCTCTGTTGAATACCTGATGCGAATTACAGTTGTCAAGAATAAAAAAAATTACATTTTCAGTTTCTTTGGCATTATAGATTTCCTGGCTCTGGTTCCTTTTTACCTAAGTTTTTTCTTTCCAATCACAAAGTATTTCCTGATATTCAGAATGCTGAGAATGTTGAGGGTTTTCAGAATTTTCAATTTACTGGATTTTATGAATGACGGTTATCTCATCGTACGGGCACTCAAAAACAGTTCAAGAAAAATTTATATCTTTCTCTTATTCTTAATTATTTTCTCAGTAATCGTAGGCTCTCTGATGTTTATGGTAGAAGGTGGAAGACAAGGCTTTGAAACGATCCCACAATCTATCTATTGGGCTGTTGTTACCGTAACCACAGTTGGCTATGGTGATGTATCTCCTATTACGCCAATGGGGAAATTTTTTGCAGTTATACTGATGCTCGCTGGTTATTCTATTATTGCTGTTCCTACGGGAATCGTGACAGCAGAAATGCGAAATAAAAGACAAAATCTTGAAATGATCTGTGATCGGTGTGGAAATGAAGATATTGATGATGATGCAAGGTATTGCAAACAATGTGGCAAGAAATTAGCTTAATATTAATTATCAAACTAATCTATTAACCCAATATCACAATATCATGGAACCACAAAAGAAAAATAAGCCAAACAGTTTAGTAATTATCCTTTTCGCCTTAGTTGCTTTAATGATCATCATTTATTTTATATTAGTGATGTTTTTTCCGACCATTTTCGAACATATGAGTACAGGAGATATACAGCCTGTCCCTGCTAAATAATGAAATCTATAAATAAAAAAGGTGGCCAGTGGCCACCTTTTTTATTTATACGTGAATCAAATTTATTTTTTGATCACTTTTACTGTTTGTTTAGAACCGTTTTTCATAGTCATTGTCACCAAATACAATCCCGATTGAATACCGTTCAAATGAATTACAGAATCGGGGTTATCTATAGTCTTCACTACTCTTCCAGCAAAGTCAGAAACCATAACTGACTTAACATTTTCACTATCTGAAATATTTAAAACATCAGTAAATGGATTTGGATAAACTCCATTACCTTTTGTAACTGGTATAACCTTAGAAGCTCCCGAAGCATTTTTGTCAGACTGAGAAGTTCCTTTGCTTATATCAATAGTGAATGTGCCTTCCAATTCATCTGTAAATTGGCTATAATGCCCCACATTAATATAATAAGTAGTTCCCGGTACTGTTGCTACCGATATATATTCTGATTCTCCCGAAGCCATACTGTCCACAGTACCTTCACATGATAAATTACCACAAGTACCACTGTAAACGTCTACCTGAGGATCAAAATCACTACCTGGCGGCATACTAACAGCAATATTAAATATGTCCCCATCACCTACAAATGTAAACCATGTTCCATCATTCATTCCGTTATCACATGCAGTAATAAATCCAGCATTATTAGTAGCTCCTCCCCCATCAGACTGCACATAATTATAAGGAAAAGCAGAAGCAACTAACGCTCCGGAACATTCATCGTTTACCGGTGGTGGTGGAATACTTCCAACACAGATATCAAAACTTTGATTACTACCCGTATCATAATAACTGTATACTCTTACATAATAAGTCTGGCCTATTGTAAGTCCGGAAACTATAGATGAAGTAGCATCTGAACACAGAACACTGGACAAGACACCACACGTTCCGCTAAGAACCTGAAAATAGATATCATCATCGTCAAATGTACCAATAGAGGTCACATTCAAAAGGGAAATTTTATGACTTGTCTTTGTCGCTACAAATTTAAACCAAACATCATCATCAGGATCACCGTAACATGGAGCTGCAGTTAATCCTGAAGGTGTGGCTCCTAATGTATAACCGGAGGTTACAACACCACAATCCAGATCAGAATTCACTGTTAGGGTCTTCGCTCCTATACAATTATCATTTATCGGTAATGGTGGTGCAGATTTAAATGTAATTTCAGAACAGCCTGATGATTCACCGGCAGCTGCTACAGAAACTACTCGTAAATAATACATGGTATCAGGACTTAGTAAAGTAGGCAGAGCAAAGCTACCACTTGTTACAGACTGCTGATTAACAATATCAGTTCCTCCTGGTGTTGTTCCTATGGACACTTTATACCCTGTAGCTCCGGCAACGGCATTCCAGATAATGGTCGGTAATAATGGAACAAAAACTGTATTATTCGTTGGATAAACAATTAAAGGACAAGCCGGAATTGGTTTTTTTGTTAATCCATTAATGGTAATCACCGATTTATATGAAGCTAAATTTCCTATAGGAGGGAAAGAAGGATTCGGATTAGTCCCATCATTTCTAAAATAAAGAGTTGAATTAGGTGCTGAAGGATATACATTCATCACCTCATCGCTATTATCATCATAGTCCTGAGAATTTTCATCAACAGCTACAACTAAATTATCAATATTATTATAAGGAAACGGAGTAGGAAAAGTTACTGTTACCACTCCATTAATATTTGTTACAGTTCCCGCATACACCTGTGTAAGTTGCGAAACTGGTAACCAATCCGAATCAGAAACAAAACTCGATTTTGTTGTATGGCCTAAATATACTACCCAATCTAACGAATTTACAATAGGTTTCGTAGGATCCAGATAGAATGAAAGCCCGGTAATATTCCCAGCTGCATCAGCATTAATTTCCTGTTTTGAAAAAATCTGCTGTACATAAGAGTACCCATAATAGGTACTTATTGGAGCTGCTCCAACATCAATACTTCCCATACCCAAATTGATCTGGGCGTTTAAAGCCATGCTTATCATCAATAAGCATGAGAGTAAAATTTTTTTCATGAATTAAAGTTTTTGTTATTTAGACACTAATTTACCAATAAAACAGCATATAAATAAAAAAAATGACAGCTAAAAACTTAGCTGCCATCATTATTTACAAGTTAATTTTTTATTTTATTTTTTGATTACTTTAACTGTCTGTTTAGTACCATCTTTCATGGTCATTGTTACTAAATACATTCCAGATTTAATATCATTCAGATGAAGTACAGAACCAGGATTATCAATAGTTTTCACCAATCTTCCTGAAAAATCAGAAATTGTTATTGTTTTAACTTTAGCAATATCCGATATATTTAAGACATCATTAAATGGATTTGGATAAACTTTCAGACCATTTTTATTTCCTGATACCTCAGAAGTTCCTAAATTATTTTTACTAATAGTGATCGTAAATGCACCCTCAAGATTATCTGTAAATCCACTGAAATTACCAATATTTACATAATAAGTATTTCCTGACAGTGTAGGTATTGATATGGTCTCTGATTCTCCTGAACCCGTATCATCAACGGTGTCCTCACATGATAGGCTTCCACAAGTACCACTATAGACACCTATTTGTGAATCAAAATCACTATTTGCCGGCATGGTAACTGTAATATCAAAAACTCCTCCATCGCCTACAAATGTAAACCATGTTCCATCATTCATTGTATTAGAACAAGCATTAACAAAACCGCCGTTATTCGTAGCACCACCTCCATCAGCTTGTACATAGGTATAAGGGAAAGTAGAAGCAACTAACGCTCCGGAACATTCATCGTTCACTGGTGGTGGTGGAATACTTCCAACACAGATATCAAAACTTTGATTACTTCCTGCATCAGAATAACTATATACTCTTACGTAATAAGTCTCACCTGCAGTAAGTCCTGAAACTACAGAAGAAGTCGCATCTGAACATAAAATACTTGATAAAGTACCACATGCTCCGCTAAATACCTGAAAATAAGTATCAGTATCATCAACTGTTCCAATTGAGGCCACATTCAAAAGAGAAATTTTATGAGTTGTACCGGTCGCTACAAATTTAAACCAAACATCATCATCCGGTTCACCATAACACGGATCAGGAATTAATCCTGAGTCGGTGGCTCCTAATGTATAACCAGAGGTTACAGTACCACAATTTAGATCAGGGTTTACCGTTAAAGTAATTGCTGCTGCACAGTCATCATTTGTAGGTAATGGTGGTGCAGATGTAAACGCAATTTCAGAACAGCCTGATGATTCACCGGCAGCTGCCACAGACACCACTCGTAAATAATACATTGTATTAGGAGTTAATGCAGTGGGCGGAGCAAAGCTGTTGGTTGTTACAGATTGTTGATTAACTACATCAGTTCCTCCTGGTGTTGTACCTATTGACACTTTATAGCTAGTGGCTCCCGAAGTGGCATTCCAGGTAATTGTTGGCGATAGTGGAACAAATGTCGCGTTGTTCATTGGATAAGTAATCAATGGACAAGCTGGAATTGCACTCATCGTTAATCCGGTAATAGTTATCACCGACTTATATCCTTCTAAATTTCCTGCCGGAGGAGTAGTCGGATCTGGATTAGTACTATCATTTTTATAAAAAAGTAGAGAATTAGGGGCTGAAGGATATACATACATCGCCTCATCATTATCATTATCATCATAACCTGCAGAGTTCTCTTCGGCAGCTATCACTAAATTATCTACATTATTATACGGAAATGGTGTCGCAAAAGTAATTTCTACCACTCCGTTTGCATTGGTAATCGTTCCCGCATAAACCTGTGTGAGCTGAGCAACAGGAATCCAATCTGTATCAGAAATAAAATTCGTCTTTGTAGTATGTCCCAAATACACTACCCAATCTGATGAGTTTGCCAAAGACATCGTTGGGTCCAGATAAAATTTAAGACCGGTGATATTTCCGGCAGCATTTGCGTTGATTTCCTGTTTAGGGTAAATCTGTTGTACATAAGAGTATCCGTAATAGGTACTTATTGGAGCAACTCCAACATCAGTACTTCCTGTACCCAAATCAATCTGGGCGCTTAAGGCCATGCTTACAAAGAAAAAGCATGAAAGTAAAAATTTTGTCATAAATTCAAGTATATAGTGTTTAAGGAACTAATTTACTAATAAAATAACAAATACAATACAAAAATGGCAGCTAATATTTTAGCTGCCATCATTATTTATAAATTAAATCGAATTTTATTTTTTGATTGTTTTAATCGTTTGTTTAGAACCATCTTTCATTTCAAGTGTTACCAGATACATTCCTGATTTTAACTCTCCTAACTGAAGGGTTGAACTTGGATTAATGACTGTTTTCACCAATCTTCCTGCAACATCTGAAACTGAAATAGATTTCACTTTAGATACATCAGAAATATTCAATACATCAGCAAATGGGTTCGGATAAACTTTAAGATTATTCTTATTATTAGAAACCTCATTAGTTCCTAATAAAGAAGCATCATAAGCAGAAATCTTAAACTCCCCATCAGTTCCTGTACCTGAAGAATATCTCCAAACACTTACCAACAATGTTGCTCCTGGAGTTTGACCAGTTAATGAAACAAGCGAGAAGTTACCATCTGCTGAAGAATCATCATCACAAGAAACATTTGTTAATGAACCACATGTACCGCTAAATACATTTATAACTGAATCACTAAAGGTAGAGCCTGCAACTGAATTGGTTTCAATCTTCAATGTTCCAGAAGCCGGAACCACTACAGAGTACCATACATTGTTTGTTGCACTTGTTTGGCAAGATTGAGCTGTACCATCTGCTGTTGCACCAACGTTTGTAGTTGTAATAAAATTAGTATCAAATGTACCTCCTACTGTTAAAGGTATAGGATTAGCACAGTTATCATTTGATGGCGGTGGCGGAGGTGTTCCAACACAGATATTGAAACTAGCATTGTATCCAGATCCTGAATAAGTATACACTCTCACATAATAAGTCTCACCTGCCGTTAAACCACTTACAGTAGCTGAATTAGGATCAGAACATAAAACACTTGTCTGAGAACCACACACACCACTTAATACCTGGAAATACATATCCGTGGTTGACGTTGTACCTGTTGAAACAACATCAGAAAGTTTAACAACATGCACAGGACCACTAGCAACGAAGCTAAACCAAACATCATCATCAGGATTTCCGTTACAAGGTGTTGCCGCCATAGATAGAGAAGCCCCCAATGTCTTACCTGCCGTAACAACGCCACATGCTAAATCAGCATTCACAGTTAATACAGTTGCATTTCCACAGTTATCATTAATTGGCGGAGCAACTGAAGTAGTCGTAAATGACCTTTCAGTACAAGTTCCTGAATTTGTAACTGCATTATAAGAAGTAATTGTATAATAATATACCGTTGATGGATTTAAAGAGGTAAGCATTGTATACGAAGTAACATTACCTAAATCTGTATTGTTTAAAATATCCGTACCTCCAGATGTAGTTCCCAGTGTAATTTTATACCCGGTAGCTCCAGTAACAGAACTCCAAGCAAAAGTAGGTATGGTTGAAACTCCGGTTGCAGTACCAGGAGGCGAGCTAACACTTGGACAAGGCATTGTTATCGTCGTAAATGAATTTCCAGTACAACCCGTTGCAGACCCTATACTATTCTTAGGTATTATGGTTACATAATACTGGGTAGAATAAGCCAAAGGTGTTGCAGAAGGCATCGTGTATGAAGTAACACCTCCTACATCAAGTCCGTTGATGATATCAGTTCCTCCAGCAGTAGTTCCTACATTCAGGGTGTAGCTTGTTGCACCCCCAGCTACTGCCCAAGTTATAGTAGGCGTTATAGAAATTCCCGTCGCAGCATTTGCAGGAGCAGAAATTGTAGTACATACAGGAGCACTTGTTACAGTTTGTGACAATTGAACATCATCAAAACCCATATAAAAATCTCCGGTAGCCGTACTTGTGCTTTTAAGTCTCAGCTTAAAACTGGCTCCGGTTGGAATTGTTCCCGCAGGGATTATTCCTGAAACGGCAGTACAAGGTATTGGAGTACCATTTGGACTGTCTAATGTTACAGTACTAAGCAAATCAACCCAATTCGTACCGCCATCCACAGAATAATCTGCAGCAACGCTTCCGCTGATTGGACCTGTGCTTCCATAACCTGTTGCAAGGTATTTAAAAGAATAAGTAAGAGCTGTTGCATTAGAAGCAGTAGAAGTATATGTTACATTCCAACCTGTATAAGTTGTCCCGTAAATATTTTTATATACCGCTTTACTACCAGCACAAGGCGTTCCCGCGCTTGTTCCATATCCACTGGGGGAACTAGTTGACCCTGTTCCGGTCGTACTGCTTGTCCATCCCGAAGGTAAGCTTGACCCCTCAAAGCTTTCATTGACTAAAATTTGTGCTGATGCCCCGATACCGAGAGCTAACATACACGATAGTAGAAGTTTTTTCATATGTAGTAAAAAAATTAAATTGGACGATAAAAGTATGAAATATTTCAATTAAATTTAACTATTAATTAAAATCATTATCAATTAATAAGTTTTTTAACCAATTTTATTAAACAAAACTAAACAAACATTTGATTTTACTTAAAAAATCAATAATTGTGGAATTAATTTCAAACAATTGATAATCATTCATTTAAAAACAAAACCCATCCCTTATTGCACATAATTTTTTTCTACAAAACATCAAAAATGCAGAATTTATTTTTAGAAATATTTTTTTAATATTTTTACTGCAAACAAAAAAAAGTGACCAAAAGCCACTTTTTTATATTATATAATTCTAATAAATTAGTTCAAATAAAATTCATATTTATTGAGTAATTGAATTTCCTTGATAAGGTCTCCATTGAGGTCAACAGAATGTTTCATCGACTGTACTTCAATCTGTGAATCATCATCCATATCCTTAATGTAAAATTTAAACTTCTGATCACCCCTATTTTTATCAAGAACGTTTCTGAAAAACTCCAAATCTTCCGGCCTGAAATCCATTACATCCATTACCAAAGAGATACTTTTTGCAAATCTTTCAAAAGCCTCCTGAAGCTCAATAACATCATTTACATTTACAAAAACCCTTCCGTCTTTTACCTGAGCAAATTTTATTTTAAAGATAACAAAGCGTTGGACTTCCAGTTTTTCTTTCAATTTCATATAATCCCTATCCCCTAACCTAAAAGAATAAGATCCCGAGTAATCTTCCAAAGTAACGAAAGCTACTTTTTCACCACTCCTAAAACCATCCTGAACTCTATATTCTGTGATCAAACCGGCAACTGTATATTCTTTTCCGGCACCACCATTCTCTCTCTCCTTTTGTAAAGTTTTCCAGTCTTTTTTCTTTTCTTCAAATAATTCTTCAGGTTTATTAGCAAAGGCCTGCTCTTTAAAAGCATCCACCTCATCGAGATTTAAAAATCCAAAATTACCTTTTGGTTCAGCTTTTTTAACGACTTCCTCAATTAATTCTTCTTCTCCAGTCAGTAATTCATCAGAAATAATTTCTGCAACATCTACTATTTCATCTGGTGTATCTACCTCAAGAATAGGAACTTCATCTACGACTAATTTTTCGCCTTCATCTTTTTCCAATACCGCTTTTTTAGAAAGCTGCCCCTGTATAAACTGGAACTGATATTTAAATTCATCTAAAGGATGTGCCGAAAGATAGAATCCTATAATTTCTTTCTCCTTATTTAACTTGTGCATATTAGGCCATTCCGGGCAAGGTGCCAATTTGGGTTGCTCGATCTGAACTTCTTCGGCAAAATCAGCAAAAAGAGAATTTTCCATTTCATTTTTACCTTCCTGAAAGCTTTGTCCATATCTTATTAATCTTTCAAGATTTGTCCTTCCAGCCATATCTATATCAAAATACTGACCTCTGTGAAAAGAGCTCAATTCATCAAAAGCACCTGCCAATACTAAACTTTCTGCAACTCTTTTGTTCATTTGAGATGGCAATATTCTTTCAAAGAAATCGTATATATTTTTAAACCTCCCGTTTTCTCTTTCCTTTGTAATTCCTTCACTTGGTCCCTCTCCGATCCCTTTAATCGCTCCTAAACCAAAACGGATCTGACCTTTTTCATTTACTGAAAATTTATACTGAGATTCATTAACGTCAGGACCCAAAACATCAACCCCAATACTCTTACAGTCTTCCATAAACAGCGTAATTGAATCCGTGTTATTAATGTTATTACTCATCACACTCGCCATATACTCCGCCGGATAATTCGCCTTTAAATAAGCAGTATGATAAGCAATTAGAGCATAACAGGTCGAGTGAGATTTGTTAAAGGCATATTCTGCAAAAGCTTTCCAGTCATTCCAGATTTTATTCAGCCTGTCCTCATCAAGGTTATTGATCTTTCCGCCTTCAATGAACTTGGGATACATTTTATTAAGTACATCGATTTGCTTTTTACCCATTGCTTTTCTCAGTGTATCTGCTTCACCTTTGGTAAAGTTCGCCAATTTCTGAGACAGAAGCATTACCTGCTCCTGATACACGGTAATTCCGTATGTTTCTTTTAAATATTCTTCAGTCTCCGGTAAATCATAAACAATCTCTTCAATACCATGCTTTCTATTAATAAAGTTAGGTATATATTTAATAGGACCCGGACGGTATAAAGCGTTCATTGCAATAAGATCGGCAAAAACAGTAGGCTTTAATTCGCGCATATACTTTTGCATTCCGGCACTTTCGTACTGGAAAATACCGATCGTTCTACCTTCTTTAAATAACTGATAGGTCTTAGCATCATCCAAAGGAATGGTATCCGGATCAATATCTACATTATGTCGCTCTTTAACCAATTTTACAGCATCCTTAATAATCGTTAAAGTACGAAGACCCAGGAAGTCCATTTTTAACAATCCTGCGCTCTCTGCAACCGAGTTATCAAACTGTGAAACTAAGATATCAGCATCTTTTGCAGCAATCGTTACCGGAACCAGGTTACTTACATCTTCCGGCGTAATGATAACACCACAAGCATGAATCCCAGTGTTCCTGATACAGCCTTCCATTTTTTTTGCACTCGCAAGAACATCGAAACGAGAATCTTCAGGGCTGTCAAGAATATATCTCATCTCGTCAACGAGCATTTGTTCTTCAGGCTTTAATTTATCATATTTTGCTAAAGCTTTAGCGATATTCATTCCTGGTGTTGAAGGAATTAGCTTTGCAATATTATTGGTTTCTGGAATTGAAACATCCAATACTCTACCGGCATCTTTAATAGCCGATTTACCTCCAAGAACTGAATAGGTAATAATCTGGGCGACCTGACTCTGGCCATACTTCTCAATTACCCATTTAATAACCCTGTCCCTTCCTTCATCATCAAAGTCAATATCAATATCGGGCATCGAAACCCTTTCAGGATTCAGAAATCTCTCAAAAAGGAGATCATACTTAATGGGGTCTACATTGGTAATTCCGATTGTATAAGCAACAGCAGATCCTGCCGCAGATCCCCTTCCAGGACCTACCCAAACTCCCATATTCCGTGCTTCGTTACAAAAATCCTGTACAATAAGGAAATATCCCGGATATCCTGTATTGGCAATTACATCCAATTCAAAATCAAGACGCTCTTTCACATCTGCTGTAATCCCATCCTCACCATATCTCTTTCTTGCTCCTTCATAAGTAAGATGCGTTAAATAAGCCATCTCACCACGCTTTCCTCCATCTATCTCATCTTCAGCATGTATAAACTCTTGTGGGATATCAAACTTCGGAAGTAGTACATCTCTTTTTAAAGTATAGGGGCTGAATTTCGCGAAAAACTCTTCATACGCTTCAAAAGCATCCGGATAAGCTAGAAATGTTTCCTTTATTTCATCACTATTCTTTATATAATATTCACCAGTAGCAAGACCCCTTCTTTTCCCGAAACCCTTTCCAACAGGCGTTGACAGCTTCTCCCCATCTTTGATACAACTTACAATATCCTGAATATTAGAATCATCATTATTAGTATAGAAAGTTTCATTTTGCGCTAAAATTTTCACATTATATTTATCTGCAAAATATAATAAGACTTCATTTAAATGCTCCTCCTCAGGAAGGTTGTGATTTTGAACCTGAACATAAAAATCATCTTCAAAAGTATCTTTCCACCATTTAAAAAGCTCTTCTCCTTTTTGCTCCCCTGTATTTAAAATAGCATTTGGAACATCTCCTAGAATACCGGAAGTAAGAGCAATTAAACCCTCTTTATATTCAGCTATCAATTCGCGGCTTATCCTTGGAACCCCAAAATAAAATCCTTTTAGAAAACCAATACTGGAAAGTTTCGCTAAATTTTTATACCCATTAAAATCTTTAGCAAGCAACACAACTTGCGTTCTTCTATCTGGATCATCTTTCGTAAACTGCTTTTGTTCGTATCGATCAGAGATATAAAATTCACAACCTACAACCGGGATCAAAGGTTCTAAAACAGGTTCCTCTTCATTAAAGGCTTCTCCCTGTTCTTCGGCTTCCTGCTTTTTAGCAAGATATTCTTTATGTTTTTTTGATCGATCTGAATTCGTGGATTCTACAGCTGAAACAAATTTAAAGGCTCCCATCATATTTCCAAGATCCACCATTCCTACGGCTGGGAAATTATCATCGGTCGCCTTTTTGATCAGATCTGAAATACTGGATGTTGCTGATAATGTAGAGAAAACACTATGATTATCAAAGTTGAAATATTTTCCAAGGTCAATTTCATCAATACTTCCAAAATCGGTTTGTTTTTTCTTATTATGAAAATCTGCAACCTGCCTTCTGATTACAATTCCGAAAGGCTTAATAGGATCTGGATATAATGATTTAAAATAAGAAAGCTGATCTTCAGAAATCTTCAAAACCTCCGCAGGAACAATTCCTATCCTCATCATTTCAAAGAAAACCTGAGCTGTAGCATTTACGTCGGCAGCAGCATTGTGAGCTTCATCAAATTTATTTCCATATAATTTTTCATAAAGCTCTTCCAATTTCGGAGGTTTAAACCTCCCTCCTCTTCCTCCTCCAAGCTGACAAAAATTGGTCCCAAGGATCATGGTATCAGCCTTCGGCTTCTCCTGAAGATGGTCATTTATATTTTTTCTGAAAAATTCCGCACCTACTATATTGTAATCAAACTCTACATTGTGTCCCGAAACTACCCTTACTTTTTCCAGAACCTTAGAAAACTCCATAAGAATTTCCTCAAGATCCCTACCTTCTTCATTTGCTATCTTTGTAGTAATCCCGTGGATCCGGGCTGCATTAAAGGGAATATCATAACCTTCAGGTTTAATGATATAATCCTGATTTTCAATTAATGTTCCATCATTATCATGCAATTGCCATGCGATCTGTACCATTCTTGGCCAGTTATCTGAATCTGAAAGTGGAGCATTGAAATTCTTTGGTAACCCTGTGGTTTCTGTGTCAAAAACTAAATACATGTATTTTCTAGCTTTTTAATTAAAAAAGAGAATGTAAAGTTACTCCAATTTTTTTTGTCTTTAATTAGTTTTTTGTGAATTAAGATCAATTTACGACATATATTTTATCCATCAAAATAATAGAATACTCTAAAATTATATTTAATTAATGAAGTAAAAATCTATAAATCAAATAGGTTAATTCAAAATACTAACGATTGTTAGTATTTTGAATTTTTATGTATATTTGCTTCCTATGGAAAATACACTTCACGAGAAAGTTTCTCAGGATATTTTACTTAAAGCTTATACCCATATGATGCTTGCCAAAGCGATGGCAGACATCTACGAAGAAAACAGAAATGTTTGTAAATATGTTCATAGTACTTCAAGAGGTCATGAAGCAATCCAGTTAGCGACAGCTTATCAGTTAAAAAAAGAAGACTGGGTATCTCCTTATTACAGAGATGAAAGTATTCTACTTGGTATTGGTTTTGAACCTTACCAGCTAATGCTACAGCTATTAGCGAAAGCTGATGATCCTTTTTCCGGAGGTAGATCTTATTACTCACACCCTTCGAGTAGAGATGAAAAAATGCCTAGAATTATTCATCAAAGCTCCGCTACGGGAATGCAGACCATTCCAACGACAGGAGTAGCGCAGGGAATAAAATATATTCAGGATTTTAATTTACAAAATTTTGAAAACAACCCTGTTGTGGTATGCAGTCTGGGAGACAATTCAGTAACAGAAGGTGAAGTAAGTGAAGCCTTACAGTTTGCTGCTTTACATCAACTTCCTATCATATTTCTGGTACAGGATAATGAATGGGGAATTTCAGTAACCAAAGAAGAGGCAAGAACGTGTGATGCCTATGATTTTGTTGCAGGATTTACAGGTTTAAGCAGAATGAGAGTGGATGGAACTGACTTTGCAGAAAGTTTCGAGGTAATGAAGAAAGCCGTAGACTTTGTAAGAACTGAAAGAAAACCATTAGTGGTTTGTGCAAAAACGGTACTTATCGGACATCATACTTCAGGAGTTAGAAGAGAATTTTATAGAGATGATGAAGATCTAGAAAAACACAGAGCAAAAGATCCGGGAGAAATCCTTAGAAAACAATTGCTGGAAACTGGAGCTGATGAAGAATTATTAAAACAAATTACCAAGAAAACAAGGTTAGAAGCTGAAGAAGCTTTTGAAAGAGCTCAAAAAGCAGAAGATCCGAAACCTGAAACGGTAATGCAGCATATCTTTGCTCCAACACCAATCGTGGAAGAAGTGGGAACACGTGAGCCTGCGGGTGGAGAAAAAATCGTAATGGTAGATGCTGCTATTCATGCTATCCAGGAATTGATGTGGAAACACCCTGAGGCATTACTTTATGGGCAGGATGTTGGAGAAAGAATCGGTGGTGTTTTCCGTGAGACGGTGACATTAGGAAAAAAATTCGGAAGTAAAAGAGTTTTTAACACGGCTATTCAGGAAGCATATATTATAGGTTCCACAGTTGGAATGAGTGCGGTTGGTTTAAAACCAATTGTTGAAGTTCAGTTTGCAGATTATATTTATCCTGGAATCAACCAATTGATTACAGAAATTTCAAAATCTAATTATTTAAGTAACGGAAAATTTCCTGTAAGCAACATCATTCGTGTTCCGATTGGAGCTTATGGCGGTGGTGGACCTTACCACAGTGGAAGTGTTGAAAGTATATTAGCCAATATTAAAGGAATTAAAATAGCCTATCCAAGTAATGCAGCTGATTTTAAAGGTTTATTAAAAGCAGCTTATTATGATCCGAATCCAGTAATCATGTTGGAGCATAAAGGTTTATACTGGAGTAAAGTTCCGGGAACTGAAGATGCAAAAACGATAGAACCTGCAGAAGACTATATCTTACCATTTGGAAAAGGAAAAGTAATTATTGAAGCTGAGAAAGACGAAATATCTAAAGGCAGAACATTATTAGTTGTAACCTATGGAATGGGAGTTTATTGGGCTAAAGAAGCTGCTAAAAACTTTAACGGAAGAATTGAAGTAATCGATCTGAGAACAATAATTCCTCTCGATGAAGAGCTTGTTTTTGAAAGAGTAAAAGCCCATGGAAAGTGTATTGTTCTTACTGAAGAGCAGATCAACAATTCATTTGCAGAAGCTTTTGCACATCGTATTTCTAAAAATTGCTTCAAATATCTTGATGCCCCTGTAGAAACAATGGGATCTTTAAACACCCCAGCAGTGCCTATTAATCTTATCTTGGAAAAAGAAATGCTTCCAAACGCCGAAAAGTTAGCGAAGAAAATTGAAGAAATGTTACAACATTAAATTTTATCTACAATATATAACCTCTAAATATTTAGAGGTTTTTTTATGCATTTTTTTAATAATTTTAATATATATTTATGCATATTATTTAATTATGAAGCATTAAAACAGAAAAAAATTTAATAAATACCATTTAATTCTATTTTAACATCAATAAATAAGTCAATACCTTATGCAACTTGGTATTTATTTTGCTCCAGACACCCTCAGTAAAAACACATCCCTTTTATGATCACAACAAAGTATTTTAATTATAAACAAGTTTTACATTTGGCAGGTGCCCATTTGATATGGCTTACATGCTGGTGTACCTTAGTGGTAGCGCTTTTTTATTTTTTTGACTGGGAATGGATGGTCATTCCATGGATTCCGGTAGCTTTAGTAGGAACTGCGGTAGCTTTTTTTGTTGGTTTCAAAAACAATCAGGCTTATGATAGGCTTTGGGAAGCCAGAAAAATATGGGGAAGCATTGTGAATTCCAGCCGATCATTTAGTTCTATGATATATGCTTTTACTACTGAAAATGGAGACTCAGACCGTTTGAATATAAAAAGAAAGGAAATAGTGTACCGCCATATTGCATGGCTTTACACTTTCCGTGAACAGTTGTTAGTTCCTACAGAATGGGAACACATTAGCCTGACCAGACATTTCGGAGCCGTTAATCAAAAACGTCACAGGCTTATAAAAGCAGGATTTCCTGATTATGGCAGAACTTTACTTTTTCAAAGGAAATACCTGTCTGAAGAAGAATTCAATTTACAATCAGAGTATAAAAATTTTGCAACCTACCTCATTTCAAAACAGGCAAAAGAAATCAATGATTTAAAGAATAACAATTACATTTCGGATTTTAACCAGATGCAGCTTCAGACCTGCCTTAATGAATTTTATGAACATCAAGGGAGAGCGGAGAGAATAAAAAAATTTCCATCACCAAGACAATTTGCAAATACGGGATTTATCCTTATTGTTATTTTTATTATACTCCTTCCATTGGGTTTAGTAAATGAATTTGCAAGATTAGGTGTTTGGGGACTATGGACCTGTATCCCTTTCTGTGTTGTTGTCGGATGGCTTTATATTGTTATGGAATTAGTGGGAGACTATTCTGAAAACCCTTTTGCCGGACTGATGTTTGATATTCCAATGCTTTCCATTTGCCGAACAATAGAAATCGATCTACTACAAATGATGGGTGAAGAAGATCTTCCAGATCCTATCTTATCAAAACAAGGAGTTTTAGTCTAAAGAATAACGGCTGTTGTATTTTTCACTTCAGAAATCATAAAGGAGCTGTGTGTACTTGCTATGTGCTGTAAAGTGGTCAGTTTCGTCAACATAAAGTTGCGGTAATCCGCCATATCCTGTACACAAATTTTAAGAATATAATCGTAGTCACCACTTACGTGAAAGCATTCTGTAACTTCCTGCAAGTCCATTACCTCTTTTTCAAATTGTAAAACATATTCTTTTTTATGCTGAATAAGTTTTACATGGCATAATACCATAAAATCGCGCTCAATTTTATGCTTATCAAGTAATGCTACATATTTGGAAATAACACCTGTATTTTCAAGTTTTCGAATACGCTCATACACTGCAGTAACTGATAAACCTAGTTTATAGGACAGCTCTTTGGTCGTTTGCTTGGAATCTTCCTGTAAAAACAGCAACAGTTTTCTATCAATTTCATCAAAGCTCATAGATTTTTTTTTGGAAAAAGTTTATATTATTCAAATATAACAAACATATTTTCTAATATAATAATAAATAATAGATTTATATTCTAATATTTAAATATTTCATTGTAATAAAACTTAAAATAGTTCAAATTTAAAAACAAAAAATATGAAAGATTTTAATGCAGCAAATGAGATACAGGATTTGCAGTACTTTGGGGAATTTGGTGGAGTAAATCCTTCAATTTCTGACAGTTCTACATATACGTTTCTTTCCGCTAAAACGATGTTCGATACTTTCGAAGGGAATGCAGAAGGATGCTATTTATATTCAAGACATTCTTCTCCGATGAATCTCTACCTTGCACAAGCTTTAGCTAAATTGGAAAATACCGAAGCTGCTAATGTTACTGCTTCCGGTATGGGAGCTATTACTTCTGTTCTTTTACAGATATGTAAAAGTGGTGATCATATTATTTCCAGCAGAACTATATATGGTGGGACTTATGCATTTCTCAAAAATTTTCTTCCTCCTTTTAATATCGAAACTACCTTCTTAGATATCAATAATTTTGAATCTATTGAAAATTCTATACAGCCAAACACTAAAGTTATCTATTGTGAAAGTGTAAGCAATCCGCTTCTTGAGGTTGCAGATTTGAGAAAACTTTCCGAAATCTGTAAAAAACACAACCTAAAACTGATCGTTGATAACACTTTTTCACCGCTTTCAATTTCTCCAACTTTACTTGGTGCTGATATAGTGATTCACAGTTTAACTAAATTTATCAACGGAAGCAGTGATACAGTAGGTGGTGTTTATTGTGGAACACAGGAATTCATTAATGACACGAAAAACGTAAATAACGGTGCGTGTATGCTTCTCGGTCCCACAATGGACAGTTTCCGTTCGGCAAGTATTTTAAAAAATCTGAGGACGCTTCATATCCGAATGAAACAGCATAGTTATAATGCCCAATATCTGGCTGAAAGATTCGAAAAGGATGGATTAAAAGTTTCTTATCCTGGATTACCTTCTCATAAAAACCATGAACTGATGAAAAGCATGATGTATGAAGAATACGGATTTGGAGGACTGATGACTTTAGATGCTGGAACTACTGATAAAGCAAACGAATTGATGGAACTCATGCAACAGGAAAATCTTGGTTATTTAGCAGTTAGTTTAGGGTTCTACAAAACATTATTCTCATGCTCGGGTAGTTCGACTTCTTCTGAAATTCCTGAAGAAGAACGTACTGCAATGGGAATCTCTGATGGATTAATCAGATTCTCAATTGGCCTGGACCATGATATTGAAAGAACATATCAAAAAATGAAAGAATGTATGCTAAGAACAGGCGTTCTACACCACCATGAAAACACATCCATATACTAATTATCGTAATAAGTGCTGTTGAATTTCAACAGCATTTATTTTTTATGATAATGTTTTGGAAATGCGTCTTCCGGTTTCATTCTGAAAATATTCAATAGAATCCAGGATTTTAAAAATCCATATCCATATGAAAACATCTGAACATAAGTAGAAATTACTGCCATTCCTGCAATACTTATATTTTTTGTAACCAATAATGCATGGAAGAAAACCAAAAAAGTATATAAACCATAAAAGGCAAGAATAATTCCTCTTCCGAGTAAAAAATATTCGATAAATCCAAAAATATAACCTAATAAAAATAGACTTGGAAAAGCAAATGAAATTTTCACGTAATTAGGATGTCTCTGATTAAGAATGGGTCTTGCACAACCAAACTGAAATACCTGCTTGGAAAATTTTCCAAAATCTACTCTACGTTTATGATACACTGCAATATTATTAAAGAAAGCTGTTGTAAAACCATTTTCCCAAAGTGTCATTGAAAGATCCGGATCCTCTCCTATTCTCATTTCAGAGAAACCACCTACTTTATCAAACACCTCTTTTTTCACTCCCATATTGAAACTGCGAGGCTGGAACTTGGAAACGGCTTTTTTATTTCCACGAATACCACCTGTTGTAAAAACAGAGGTCATAGAATATGAAATAGCTTTTTGCATTAGATTAAACCCTTTATGCGCTTTGTCAGCACCACCAAATGCATCACAAGGAATCTCCAGGATATCTTTCTTAATATTTTCTATATATTCCTTTTCAACAATAACATCACTATCAACAAAAACCAGCCACTCATTTTCTGCTCTTTTTGCGCCAAAATTTCTCGACAAACCAGGTCCAGAGTTGTCTTTTCTGAAATATTTGATCAATAACATTTCTTCGAAATTCCTTATGGTTGGCTTGAGATCTATTAAAGAGCCATCATCGACAACAATAATTTCAAACGCTCTATCAGTTTGCTGAGTCAAGGAGTTTAACAATTCAAAAAGTTCATCTTTTCGATTGAATATGGCGATAACGATGGAAATTGTAGGTTTCAAGTTGAAAATTTGTCAAAATTAACCATTCATAAAAGAATTTACAAACAGTTTAACAGGTATTCACCGAAATTAACACTTTAAGGCAAAATAACCTTTAATTATAACCGTATTCTCAATATAACGGGGTCTTTTAATTTTTTAAATTCTTAGATATGAAATTTTAAACAAAGTAAATTGACAGTTTAAACAAAACAAAGATCATGTGCCTGATCTAAATTTGTATCAACAATTAAAGATAAAAAAATGATACAAAACAAAAATCTACAGAATCCAATCTATTCAGGCTTCAATGCAAAATCTACCAGTGAGGATGTGATTAAAGGAATTGATCTTTCCGAAAAAACAGTTATTATTACAGGTGGCTATGCCGGTATTGGTTTAGAAACAACAAAGATATTGGTTTTGGCCGGTGCCAGGGTAATTGTTCCAGCGAGAGACATTGAAAAAGCTACAAAAAACTTAGCTGGAATACAAAATATTGAAATAGAATTATTGGACTTAATAGATCCCAATTCTATTGATGCATTTGCAGAGAAATTCATTTCTTCAGGGAGAAAGCTCGATCTGTTGATCAATAATGCAGGAATTATGTGGGTTCCATTACGCAGAGACAGCCGTGGAATAGAGTCACAACTAGCTACAAACTATTTAGGACAATTTCATCTTACAGCAAAATTATGGCCAGCACTTAAAAAGGCTAATGGGGCAAGAGTAATTAATGTCTCATCTTATGGACACCAAATGTCACCTTTTAATTTTGAAGATCCAAACTTTGAAAACCGCGAATACCAAACATTACTGGGATATGGACAATCAAAAACGGCAAGTAATCTTTTTGCTGTAGAGCTGGATTCAAGAGGTAAAGCCTATAATGTAAGAGCCTATTCTTTACATCCTGGATCTGTTTATGGAACTGATTTGGGCAGAGAAGAGCCTATTGAACTTTATAAACAAATGGGAACTCATGATGCTGATGGAAATATAAAACCTGAAGTTGAAGCCAAATTAAAAACCATTCCACAGGGAGCGGCGACTACCATTTGGTGTGCAACAAGTCCCTTACTAGATAACATTGGCGGTGTATACTGTGAAAATTGTGATATTGCAGAAATAGACCATGGACAGATTGAACACAGATTTGATGAACCTTCAACAATTAGAGGAGTTCAATACTATTCTCTGGATCAAGAAAATGCAAAACGATTGTGGGAATTCAGCGAAGAAATGATTGGAATTCAGTTTAATGTTGATTAATATTTTTTTTATGAATAATTTTGTTAGTGAAAACTAAAATCAATGGATTTTCATATTAAGTATATTACACCGGATATCAAACTTTCTTCTTATGAAGATAAGCTCTTCAAAACGGAAACCGTTTTTGAGTTTCATATGCTAGTATGGTTTATATCCGGTGAAACAAAAATTATCCAGGCTGATCGCTCTTATCACTTTACATCAGGAGATATCTTTCTTATTCCAAGAAATCAATTAGCTACGATTATTAACTATCCAAAAGATGGACGTCCTCATAAAGCTGTGGTCATGCATCTCACTACAGAACGCTTAAAACAGTTCTACTCATCAATTGATACAGAACAATCTATTATCAGAAAAGAACCTCGAATTTTCAGTTTCAGCAATCATCCCTTATTAGAAAGCTGCCTGGCTTCTCTTATTCCTTATTTTGAGATGACACAGCCTTTTCCGGAAAATATTGCGTCATTAAAAATCATGGAATCGATTAGTATCCTAAGGGAAATCAATCCAGATATTGACACCGTGTTAGCCAATTTTGAGGAACCTGGAAAGATCAATCTGGTTGACTTTATGGAGAAAAATTACATGTTCAACATGCCACTTGAAAGATTCGGATATCTCACGGGTAGAAGCTTATCAACCTTCAATCGGGATTTCAGAAAGACCTTTAAAACCACACCTCAACGTTGGCTTACCCATAAACGCTTAGAATTGGCTCATTATCACCTTGCCGAAAAGAATAAAAAACCAACGGATGTTTTTATGGAAGTCGGTTTCGAAGATTTATCACATTTCTCTTATGCTTTTAAAAAGCAATATGGTTATGCACCATCCATGATAAGGTAGTTATCAAAATAAACCTGATTTAAAGTAGACAACCAATAGTAAAGCCGTTGAAAAAAGGATCAAAGAGAAGCAGAAAAATAACATAGAAAAGAAACTTCTGAAATAAAACAAAGTCAACACATGCAAGATGAAACAACATGCAGACGCCATTAAAACAGCAATCAGAGTAGCAATGACAGTAACTTGAAAAGTATTCTCATAAGATAAGGAATTGCTAAAAACAATAAACAATAATAGAAAACCGGCTAAAGCTAAACCAGTGCTTATCCATTCTATTGCAAATTCAGTTTTTTTCCTTTTTATAATGCTTTTCTCATCTTTCCATTCTGGAACTGATGAATCACTCAATAGATTCAGCGCATCAAGAACAACCTCTACAACTTCAAAAATATTCCAAGACATAGATTAATTTTAAATCAAGTGAATTTCAACAAAAATAGAAATTTTAGTTCAAAAAAAATCCTCATATTCGTAATCAGAATATTCAACCTTAAATAATGAAAAACTATATCTTCACGCTGTTCATCTTAATTTCACCATTCCAAATTTTATCTGCTCAAAACAATGAAGCCCTCATAAAAGAAGCAATAAAAAGTGACAGTTTATTCTGGACAGCTTACAACAAATGTAATGTTAGCGAAATGATGCGTTTCATTCCCAATGATGTAGAATTTTATCACGATAAAGGCGGTATAACGAAAGGGGCTTCTAATTTAGAGATCACTTTTCAAAGAAATCTATGCGGTAATAAAGACTTCCGATTAAGAAGGGAGGCTATTGATAAAACGGTTCAGACTTTTCCAATGAAAAAAGATGATAAACTTTACGGCTTGATTATTTCTGGTGACCATTATTTCTATATCAATGAAACTGGTAAAAAAGAATTTCGCGATGGTTTAGCAAAATTTACTGATCTGTGGATATTGGAAAATGGAGCTTGGAAAATGTCACGGGTCTTAAGCTATAACCATGGTCCCGCTCCTTATCTAAATGAAAGAAAAGAAGTGAAATTAAGTTCCGAGATTTTAAAAATATATAACGGAAAATACAACAGTGCTAAAAACGGTGTTATTTCTATAGAAACTCAAAATTCCGTTTTAAATCTGGTTGCCGGAGGTAAAACACTTGTACTTTATCCCGAAATCCCAAACAAATTTTTCGCTAAAGAAAGAGACCTTATTTTCGAATTTATAAAGGAAAAAAATAAGGTTATAAAAATGAACGTTTACGAGAATGGAAACCTTCTAGAAGAAGATAAGAAAATTGAATAATTAAAAAGCCTTCCAAAATTTGGAAGGCTTTTTTTAATCATTATTATTTTCCAGTTTATGTACTTTTTTAGTTCCTTCATACATCTCATACTGTAAAAATCTCGTTTCCAATTTTCCATTGTATAGCTTGATTTTTCTGGATGGGCGAAGACCTATTTTCTTCACAGCCTCAAGATCCGAAGAAATCAGCCATGCTAAAGTATTTGGATAATGGGTCTTAAAGGTATCTCCTATCTTCTTATAGAAATCATCATCATTAATCGAGATCCTTTCATCATAAGGCGGATTGAAAACCATTAGTAAAGGGAAAAGCTCTTTCTTAGATTCGAAAAAATCTTGTCTTTTAACCTCAATAACATCTTCCATTTCAGCGGCTTCAATATTTACAGCGGCAGCATTTAACATTCTACCATCAATATCGTACCCTACAATTTTTCCATGAAATTCCCTTACTCTGTTTACTCTGAACTCTCTGATCTTTGTAAATAAATCAGCATCGTAGTTACTCCAGTTTTGGAATGCAAATCTTCTTCTGAAGATCTGTGCAGGAAGATCTAAAGCAATCATTGCAGCTTCAATCAAAAGGGTTCCGGAACCACACATCGGATCAAGGAAATTTCCTTTCCCATCCCAACCTGCAAGTTGAAGCATTCCACTGGCCAATACCTCATTGATAGGTGCTTCACCCTGTTCTTTTCTATATCCTCTTTTGAATAAAGGATCACCAGAAGAATCCAGAGAAATGGTAACCAATTCTCTGTCAATATGCAGGTGAAATTTAATATCCGGGCTTTTCGTTTCTATATTGGGACGTTTTTTAAATTTTTCCTGAAAGTAATCCACAATAGCATCTTTCATCTTCAGGGTGACAAACTGTGAATGCTTAAATGTTTCAGAATTTACCGTTGAATCAATTGCAAATGATTGATCTACATCCATAAACTGCTCCCATTCTATTTTAAAAAGCTTATCATAGAACTGGTGTTGATTAAAAGCTTTAAATTCCAAAACAGGTACTAAGATTTTTAATGCCGTTCTTGCCGAATAATTGATCTTATAAAGGAACCCTAAATCTCCTTCACAGTTTACTGCACGGTTTTTAACCTCAACATTTCTCCCGCCTAATTTTTTAATTTCTTCAGCTAAGATCTGCTCCAATCCGAAGAAAGTTTTTATCTGAATTTTTATATTTTCTGTATCCATATATTATTATCAACCTGATTACCAACCATCATAGCTGGAGCTCAAGATTTTATCTTTAGTATTAAAATAAATGCACTGTCTCTCTCTCTTTTTCATTAAAGAACCGATAATCTTTGGCACCTCAAATGAGCAAGTGGACAAGATCGTTTTTCTCTATTATTTCGTTTCAATTTATAAATCCTTTAAAATTAAACATTTACTTTAATAAAAGGACTTAATTGTTTTTTAGACTGCAAATTTAGTTATTTTTGCATTATGGAATGGTTTGAATCTTGGTTTGATACCCCTTATTATCATTTGCTCTATAGTAACAGGGACTATACAGAAGCAGAAAACTTTATAACGAAGCTCACAGAGAGTCTTCAGCTGCCACCTTCTGCTAAAATTATTGACTTAGCTTGTGGAAAAGGAAGGCATTCTGTTTTTCTTAATAAATTAGGATATGATGTTTTGGGACTTGACCTATCCCGACAAAGTATAGAATTCGATAAACAATTTGAAAATCAAACCCTTCTTTTTGACGTTCACGACATGAGAAACCCTATTGATGCTGATCCTATGGATGCCGTTTTCAATTTATTTACAAGTTTCGGATATTTTGATCAGGAGAATGATGATAAAAAGGTATTTCAATCCGTATATTCTATTTTAAAACCCGGAGGTTATTTCGTTTTAGATTATTTAAATGAGCAATATGTAAGGAATAAAATAGTTCCGGAATCTTTAATCAATCGGGGAGACATTGATTTTAAAATTCTCAAGAAAATTGAGGGCAGACATATCATTAAAGACATCCGCTTTGAGGCTGATGGAAAGCCATATCATTTCTTTGAAAAAGTAAAATTGCATACGTTGGATGCTATCAATTCTTATGCTTCGGAATGTGGATTTGAGAGAATAAAAATATGGGGCGATTATCAGCTTAATGATTTTAATAAAGAAGTTTCACCACGTTGTATCAATTTATTTAAGAAAAAAGCATGATTATAGTTTTCTTACTGATTTTAAGTGTAATTGCTGGGGTATTCCTTGGAAAGCATTTTGGTAAAAAAGAAAAACTGGCAAAAAATCTTTTGATTTTAAGTGCCGGGTTTCTGATTACCATTTGTCTGAATGAGGTATTTCCACAAGTTTATACTTCCGAAAAAAGCAGTAGTATTGGTATTTTCGTTATCCTAGGAGTTTTATTACAAATGGTCCTTGAAGCTTTAACTAAAGGCTTCGAACATGGTCATTTTCATCATCATAGTGAGCACAATATACTTCCTGTAGCATTAATGGTTGGGTTATTTGTTCATGCTTTTATAGAAGGAATTCCTTTAGCTAATGAAAAGGTTGTTTTATCACCCTATCTTTTAGGTATTGTTTTTCACAATATCCCTATTTCTTTTATTTTAGGTGCCTTTTTATTTAACAGAAAAGAAGGCCAGAGCAAGTCATTGTATCCTACATACCTGATTATAGCACTATTCGCTCTTGCTTCACCCCTGGGAATGTTATTAGGTAATTATTTCAATCCTGATCTACAGCCTTATTTTCTGGCTATTGTAGGTGGTATATTTCTACATATTTCGTCAGTGATTATTTTTGAGAGTAACAAAAATCACAATATTGACTGGACAAAAATAGGCTTGGTGATTGTGGGTGTTTCTTTAGCCCTTATCATGCATCTCTCCCATTCTCATACTCATTAATTGAAAATTTATATGTAAAAAATAAGCTCCGAATTAAAAATTCGGAGCCTCAATTTAATCACTCACTACACAATCCGGAAATTAGAATTTCCAGCCGACTGTTAGAAAGAAGTTACTTCTGGTATTTTTTACATTAGAAACCACAGATGTTGGTGTACTAACATCGAAGTCTCCTGAGTAGTATCCTGTTCCATTATCGGCACTGCCTCTTAGAAAAGGATTATTGTATTTAGAACTTACATTTTGGTAAGCCGCATCTACATAAATGTTGCCAAAATCATATCCTATACCTGCTCCGATAGTATTTCTCTCACCTAAGATCAAATTACTATAATTATTATCTCCTGCAACTCCGGCATTGGAATAAGAATTAATTGTGATCGCATCAAAAGGACTTGAGGCATATGAATATCCACCTCTCAGTCTAAATGCTTTGATTCTGTATTCTGCTCCAACTTTTACCTCTGATAGATTTTTATAGTTATCATTAAAGAAAGAATTTAGCTCTCTTTCTGCAGCACCTTGTACTTCATATTTAGGTTTCGTTAAACCTAAAGTATAGTCTACGTTGATCGCAAAGTTTTTATTTGGAACAAAAGCTCCACTCACTGTTGCTTTCATTGGTGATCTGAAATTTCTGTCTTCAACATAGTTGTCATAGTAAATTCCATCATTTCCATCAGAATATTCACGGAAAACTCTATCAATATTCCACCATGTTGGTGTTTCAATTGCTGCTCCCAATCTAAACTGGTTGCTTAGTTTTCCTATAACCCCTACTGTCGCTGAAAAACCACTCGATTTTTCAGAAAAAGGACTATACTGCTTATCAAATGAATTTACGGAATTATCTAAATTAAGACCAAATAGCGCACTGTCATATTGATCTATCTCAGCATAATGCATATTGATACTCGCTCCTACATACAATGAATTGTTATAGTTGGCACCAACACCAAGATTGAATTTGGTCTGATTTCCATATCTGTTATAAGCATGTCCCTGGTAAGACATATTTCCAATAACTGCATTTCCATTAGAATCGACCAGATTCTTAGGAATTATAATATTCCCATTCCCGGGGCTCTCAACATAATCTTCAATAGATTGCGTAGAGATATTGGCTCCGATATTAATAAATTTCCAAGCTGATTCAGTCATCAATGGGATTGTTGCCACACCACCAGCATTACCAAGGGTAAATTTATCTATCTTATAATTTATTGAAGATCCATTCAGAGAACTTGTATTCTTATTATTACTAAGAAACAAAGTTGCTGAAACATCACCTGCAATAGCAACACCTAATCCCGCTGGGTTGGTCATCAATGAAGTAGCATCACCTCCTAAAGCTCCGTTGGAACCAGCCATCGCATTGAACTTTGATGAACCAATCATTGGAGTATTAGAATAAACATCAATTGAATTTCTGATCGTAGAGATATCCTGCGCCTGTGCAAAATAGGCTACAGCAATACTCATTACTACTAACGATTTTTTTAACATTATTTTTTGAATAGTTTATTAAGTTGAAATTACCTACCACCAGATCTGAAACCGCCGCCTCCGCCGCCGCCAGATCTAAATCCGCCTCCGCCGCCAGAAGATCCACCTCTAAATCCACCTCCGCTTGAACCGGAATTAAATCCTCCGGATCTAAATCCGTTATCATTGGATCTAAAGCCACTATCATTTCTAGGTTGGTTATTATAATTTGGTCTAGGATTATTCTGAGTATTCATATTTGGATTACGGAAACCTGAGTTATTATTTCTAAATCCGCCATTGTTACCGTTCGTATTTCCGCTTCTAAATCCTGAATTATTATTTCTGAATCCGCCACTGTTACCATTCGTATTATTTCTGAACCCTGAATTATTGTTTCTAAATCCTGAGCTGTTATTTCTAAAAGCTGAATTAGCTATATTATTTCTATATGCTGATCCATTACTTCCGTTATATCCGTTAGTAAGTCCATATCCAAGTCTTCCATTGGCGCCACTTCTTCTATAAGCAGGTCTGTTGTAGTATCCACTACCCCAGTATCCGCCACCCCAACCCCAATAAGGGTTTCCGTAGTAACCGCCATAATAGCCGCCACCCCAGAAAGGGTCATAGAATCCGCCATATCCCCAATAAGGATAACCGCCCCATCCCCATGAGCCTCCCCAACCCCATGAGCCTCCCCAGCCAAAGGACATACCGAAACCTCTGTTCCAGCCCCAGTATGGGCTATAACCACCATACCAACCCCAAGGTGAACCCCAAGAGTTGTCATAGTAATTGGTTTGAGCTCCTGCAAAAGCACCCCAGTCAGAGTCTGTTGCATTGGTGTTCCATGAATCTCCACCCCAAGTGCTGTACCTGTTATCCTGATCTTTAGAATTCGTTTCTGCATTTTGGATAACGTTTGAATCCTGGTAGTAGTCATAATCTTCTCCTACTCTATTTCCGCCATTAATGATTACTCCTTCTGGAAGTGTGTCTTTATTGGGATCATAATAAACCCCATCGGTCTCGCTGTACCCACCCATTTGAGCACCACAAGACATCAGTAGTAATCCACTTGATATTGCTAAAACGCCTTTGGATTTTAGCATACCAAATAAATTTTTATGTATATTTTTTTTCATGATAACGTAAAAATTTTTAAATTAAATTATATTTGCAATGTGTACCAAAAATGTACCAAACATCGGCTTAAAAATCTATCAAAAATAGATTTTTATTTTTAGATAACAATAATGTTAAAAAGTTAAAAAAATTTAAAAAAAATAATGGCAAAATTAACCTCAAGAAGCGAAGATTACAGCAAGTGGTATAACGAGTTAGTTGTGAAAGCAGATTTGGCTGAAAACTCAGGGGTGCGTGGAAGTATGGTTATTAAACCATATGGATATGCAATCTGGGAAAAAATGCGTGATGAAATGGATAGAAAATTCAAAGAAACAGGTCACGTTAATGCTTATTTCCCTCTATTTATACCCAAAAGCTTATTTGAAGCTGAAGAGAAAAATGCAGAAGGTTTTGCAAAAGAATGTGCCGTTGTTACTCACTACAGGTTAAAAACTGACCCTGATAATCCTCATAAGCTGATTGTAGATCCTGATGCTAAGTTAGAGGAAGAACTTATTGTTCGCCCAACTTCAGAAGCGATTATTTGGAACACCTATAAAAGCTGGATTCAATCTTACAGAGATTTACCATTACTGATCAACCAATGGGCAAATGTTGTACGATGGGAAATGAGAACCCGTTTATTTTTGAGAACCTCTGAATTCTTGTGGCAGGAAGGGCACACTGCTCACGCTACAAAAGACGAAGCAGTAGAGGAGGCAGAAAAAATGAATAAAGTATATGCAGATTTTGCAGAGAACTTTATGGCTATGCCTGTAGTTCAGGGATTAAAAACACCATCTGAGAGATTTGCAGGAGCTGATGAGACATATTGTATTGAGGCATTAATGCAAGATGGAAAAGCTCTTCAGGCAGGTACTTCCCACTTTTTAGGTCAAAATTTTGCAAAAGCATTTGACGTAAAATTCACGAATAAAGAAGGAAAAATAGAACATGCATGGGCAACATCTTGGGGAACATCTACCCGTTTGATGGGAGCTCTTATCATGACTCACTCTGATGATTTCGGATTGGTATTACCTCCTACTTTAGCACCTATTCAGGTTGTTATTGTTCCTATCTTTAAAGGAGAAGAGCAATTAGAACAGATCAGTGAAGTGGCTTTGGATATCCAGGCTAAACTGAAGGCAAAGGGTATTTCCGTTAAATTTGATAATGATACTCAAAATAAACCAGGTTGGAAATTTGCTGAATACGAATTAAAAGGTGTTCCTATCAGAATTGCAATTGGTCCAAAAGATTTAGAAAACAAATCCGTTGAAATAGCAAGAAGAGACAATCTTACCAAAGAAGCTCATTCTATTGAAGGATTAGATTCTTATATTGACGATTTATTAAAAACCATTCAGAAGGATCTTTATACTAAAGCTCTTAGTTTCAGAGAGAATAATTTGACTAAAGTAGATTCTTATGAAGAGTTTAAAAAGGTTCTTGAAGAAAAAGGTGGATTTATCTATGCGCATTGGGATGGAACAGAGGAAGAAGAAGAACAAATAAAGGAAGAAACGAAGGCTACTATCAGATGTATTCCTCAAGATGACGATATAGAAGAAGGCGTTTCGTTGATTTCTGGAAAGCCATCAAAAAGACGGGTACTGTTCGCTAAAGCATACTAATAATTTAAATCATTTGCAAAAAAAGCGTTGAAATTCAAATAAATATTTAAAAAAATTGACATTTGGACAGATTTTTGTTTAATTTTATGTCAACATTAATCTAAAAAATAATTTATTATGTCTTTAAACGTTATTGATTTAATTAAAGGACAATTGGGTCCCGCATTAGTTTCTCAAGCTGCTTCGCAGTTTGGAGAAAGTGAGTCTGGTATTTCAAAAGCAATCGGAGGGCTATTGCCTGCCGTTGTTGGTGGATTAGCTAATAACGCTGATAACCCTGGGGTTTTAGATGCAATTAGCGGTGCTTCATCCAGTGGAATTTTAAGTAATTTATTGGGTGGTTCTTCTAACAATTCTGTAATCACAGGTTTATTGTCTTCTCTCTTTGGTGACAAACTTGGCGGCTTGGTTAATTCTATTGCTTCTTTTGCAGGAATTAGCAATAATTCTTCAAGCTCTTTACTGAACTTGGTAACAGGAGCAACAGTAGGAACAGTAGGAAAATACGCGGCTGATAATAATTTAGATAAATCAGGAATTTCTGGTTTATTGAATGATCAGAAAGGTATTATTTCAAGTTTATTACCGGCTGGACTTTCTTTAGCTTCACTAAACATTGGTGATTGGGCTAAAGGATACAAATTTGATAATGACAATGACGCTATAAAAACGCCTGTACAAGACGAGCCTAAAATAGAAGTAACGAGAAGTACAACTCCTACAGGAACAACTCCGGAAAGAAATGATGGTGGTGGATCAATCTGGAAATGGTTACTTCCGCTTTTATTGTTAATTGCTGCAGGATATTTCTTATGGAAGCAGTGTGAGAAAAAACAAACTACTACCACAACAATGGGAGCAGATTCTACAGGAACACATTCTGATACGGCAACAGCAGTATCTCCTACAGATACAGCTGCAACGACACCTGCGACTACAAAAACTGATGAGAACATCGACTTGAACGGTACTGCTCTTAAAGGTTATAAAGGCGGAATGGAAGATAAAATGATTGCTTTCTTAAAATCTGACGGTTATAAAAACGCTGCTGATGACGCTGCATTGAAAAACACCTGGTATGATTTTGACCATGTAAACTTCAAAATGGGAAGTTCTACGGAGCTGGAAGCAGGTTCTCAAGGACAACTTGATAATTTAGCTGCTATCTTAAAAGCTTATCCTGATGCAAAGATCAAAATCGGAGGTTATACTGATAAAACAGGTAATGAAGCTTCTAATGTTAAACTTTCTACAGCAAGAGCTAACTTCATTAAAGATTGGCTTGGAAAACAAAACCTTGGAACACAGGTTTTAGGTGCTGAAGGATATGGAAGTAAATTTGCTACAGTAGATGCAAAAGCTTCTGATGCTGAAAGAGCAGCAGACAGAAAAATGTCTATAAGGTTTGCAAAATAATCTTTAACCATACATTAAAATGAATCCCGAAAGTTTTTTTCGGGATTTTTTGTTTATAAATTTTCTATTTTCATTTATTTAATTAAATTTGTTAGTCATTTCTAACATTTATGAACTTAAATACAAAAGCCCCTTGGCGAAAAGATAAAACACTCCACTCATTACCAGAAGTTTATTCATCAATTAAGGTTCCGAAAAACGGCTCTTTCTGGAGAAAATATCTTGCATTTGCTGGACCTGGTTTAATGATTGCCGTAGGATATATGGATCCTGGGAATTGGGCTACTGACATTGCCGGTGGAGCTCAATTTGGCTATACCCTACTATCAGTAATCCTTATTTCTAATATTTTTGCTATGGTTTTGCAGCATTTATCTGTAAAATTGGGAGTTGCCACAGAAAGGGATCTAGCTCAGGCTTGTAGGGACCACTTCAATCCTACTACCAATTTCATTTTGTGGATACTCTGTGAAATTGCAATTGCGGCCTGTGATCTCGCCGAGGTTATCGGTTCTGCAATTGCTCTTAATCTCCTTTTTCACATCCCATTAACCTGGGGAATTGTTATCACAACCGTAGATGTACTTATTATCCTTCTCTTACAGGCTAAAGGATTCAGATGGATAGAAAGTATCGTTGGTGGACTGATCTTTATTATTTTAGCCTGTTTTATCTATGAAATTATAATTTCCAAACCTGCCATTAATGAAATTTTAGGAGGGCTGGTTCCGCAAAAAGAAATTATTCAGAATCCGGCCATGCTTTATATAGCAATCGGAATCTTAGGAGCCACCGTTATGCCTCATAATCTTTATCTGCATAGCAGTATTGTACAGACAAGAGATTATACAAGAGATAATGAAGGAAAAAAAGAGGCTATAAAATTTGCTACTCTGGATAGTACAGTTTCTTTAATGCTTGCTTTTTTTATTAATGCTGCTATTCTTATTTTAGCCGCAGCGACCTTTCATATAACAGGAAATAAACATGTTGCAGATATTCATGATGCCTACAAAATGTTAACCCCAATTTTGGGAGCTTCTATGGCAAGTATAGCTTTTGCAATAGCATTACTGGCTTCCGGTCAAAATTCAACATTAACAGGTACTCTGGCAGGACAAATCGTCATGGAGGGTTTCTTAAATATCAGATTAAAACCTTGGTTACGAAGATTAATAACAAGACTTATTGCTGTGATTCCCGCTTTAATCGTCGCCATTTTGTATGGTGAAAAAGGAACAACAGATCTGTTGGTATTAAGTCAGGTCATCTTATCCATGCAGCTCAGCTTTGCTGTGGTCCCGCTGGTTATGTTCACGAATGACAAAGCTAAAATGGGACAATTCGTAAATAAACCAATGATGAAAGTTTGTGTATGGTTTATTTCAATCATCATTATTATTTTAAATCTTTACTTACTGTATCAGACATTTTCTGGAGAATAATTTTTCTGCCTTAATGTCCATATTTACTATTTGGCAGAATCTTTGACAAACATCTCTGTAAAATAGTTATTGAATATGGAAAATCAGGATATCAACGAAGAAAACATCAATAAGCAACAAGAAGACAACATTCAGAATGAAAATATTTCTGAAGAAAATGTGACAAATACTCCAACCGCAGAAGAACTTTTGGCAGAGGAAAAAGACCGTTATATTCGTCTTTATGCTGAATTTGAAAATTATAAAAAGAGAACTTCTAAAGAAAAAATGGAGTTCTTCCAATATGCTAATCAGGACATGATGGTTTCTATGCTTGGAGTACTGGATGACTTTGAAAGAGCTTTAAAAGAAATCGCCAAAAATGGAAATCCTACAGACTTACAAGGTGTTGAACTTATTTATCAGAAATTCAAGAATAAATTAACCGAAAAAGGATTGAAAACAATGGAGGTAAGAGCCGGAGATTCTTTTAATGTAGATCTTCACGAAGCAATTACTCAAATTCCTGCTCCATCTGATGATCTAAAAGGTAAAATCGTAGACGTTATCGAAACAGGTTATACTTTAGGTGATAAAGTAATTCGTTTTGCTAAAGTAGTAACAGGAAACTAATATTAATAAGTGATAAATGGTGAGTGATAATTGATCTATTTCACTTATACACTCTGAATATCTATTGTCATTTATCTAATCAATTATACAATTGTCATGTCAAAAAGAGATTATTACGAGGTTCTTGAAATAAGCAAATCTGCTTCAGCCGACGAAATAAAGAAAGCATACCGTAAAATGGCTATCAAATTTCACCCTGATAAAAATCCGGGTGATACTGAAGCTGAGGAAAAATTCAAAGAAGCTGCTGAAGCTTACGAAATATTAAGCGACGACCAAAAGCGTGCAAGATACGACCAGTTTGGTCATGCCGGTGTTGGTGGTAACGGCGGATTCGGAGGTGGCGGATTCGGAGGCGGAATGAACATGGAAGATATTTTCAGTCAGTTTGGAGATATTTTTGGTGGTCACTTCGGTGGCGGTGGTTTTGGCGGCGGCGGGCGTCAGCAGGTGAAAGGTTCTAATTTAAGAATCAGAATCAAGCTGAATCTTGAAGAAATGGTAAATGGAACCCAAAAGACTCTTAAAGTTAAAAAGATGAAGATGGCAGAAGGTGCCACTTCGAAAACATGCCCTACATGTAACGGATCTGGAGTTCAGCTAAAAGTAATGAACACCATGTTTGGGCAAATGCAAACACAAACCACTTGTGGAACTTGTCAGGGTATCGGAAAAGTTGCTGATAAAATACCTGCAGGAGCCAATGCACAGGGGTTAATAAAAGATGAAGAGGAAATCTCAATCAACATTCCTGCTGGAGCAAGAGATGGAATTCAGCTTAATGTAAGAGGAAAAGGTAACGATGCTCCTTTCGGAGGTATTCCGGGAGATTTACTTGTTATTGTAGAGGAAGAGGTAGATAAAACAATCAAGAGAGAGGGTGATAATCTTCACCAGGAGTTATACATCTCTTTTGCAGAGGCTTCTTTAGGAACTAAAAAAGAAGTATCAACCGTAGGCGGAAAAGTGAAAATTACGATTGATCCGGGTACTCAGTCTGGAAAAATCTTAAGATTGGCAGGAAAGGGTCTTCCTAGTATTGATAGCTATGGAAAAGGCGATATGTTTATACACATCAATGTATGGACTCCACAAAAGCTTACTAAAGATCAGAAAGACTTCTTTGAAAAGCAAATGGCAAGTGGAGAAATGGTTGCAGAACCATCCGGAAAGGAAAAAACGTTCTTTGATAAAGTAAAAGATCTATTCAACTAAAATATAATTGAGACCTTGTTAAAAGGTCTCTTTTTATTTGTTTCATTATATTTGTTGACCGCTAATTCAACATATGAATAATTCATAAATGGACTCCAGAACTACATTCTTACAAGCCTGTAATGAGATTTTTAATAAACTAGAAGGTTTCAAGGACTTTGAAAAGGGGCAGAGAATAAGAAAATATTCTCCCGATAAAGATCTTTATTTTGAAATTTATTTTCAATCCAGTGCCAAGAATAATTCTTCTTACATTCAGATTCTTCCTCACATTCATATATTCTCAAAAAATCTGAAAAAGTGGCAAGTAGAGCATACGAACAGCGAATATTCTCAGGGTCTTATTTTCGGGGGGCAATTAGGATATTTAACGCCATCCAAAAAGTGGCAAGAATGGAATCTGGCAGATTGTGTTTACAAGAAAAACACTAATGAAATAGCAGAACAAATCGAACAGTACATCTTCCCCATTTTTGATATTTTCAATTCTAAAGATCAAGCTATTGAGTTTTTAAAAAAGAATGGAACAAAGTTCAACGAATGGTCTGAACATTCTCTTTTACCTCTAGATTTCTTACTATGTTTCTCAGAAAAAGAGGTTGCTGAAAAATTTTTCAATCATTTTATTGATCATTGTCCCTATAAAGGTAAAATTTTCAATCTCTATCAACAGTTGGAACTGGAGAAAAATATTAATCTCAATTATTCAGAGTTTATAGGTGCAAACAAGATTAGGCTTGCCTTTATAAATGGTCTAAAAATCACCAATAATTAATCAGACCCTAAGTTTTAATTATAAGAGGTATTTTAGTTTTCTATTTAAGAAGACCAGAATAAAACTGGAAACCAACAATAGAATTATAAATATGATCGTTTCATATGGAAGATATCTACCTAAAATCCACTTCATAAGCAATGGATGTACTAGGTAAATAGCTGTCGATAAACTTGCTAAAATTTTAGTATCTACCATTACTGATATATTCTTGCAATACATAAATACCAAAGGACATGCTATCAGTAAAGAAAACAAAAGGTCAATATTTTCATTTGGACTAATCATTTTATAGTTTAGAAATGATTCTAAAACAACAAGTCCCACTACAGCTAGTACAGTTATTAACGAAGGCTTGTATTTGGTGTCCAGGTTCAGTCTATTAATCAGGTATCCGATGGTCAAAAAAGGGAAACAGACCAGGAGAAAATTTCTGTAAGATGGAAACAGATTGATTATTGAATCCGTTTCATTTTTAAAGTAATGAAAATTACCTAAAGATTGCATCCCATATCCGAGACTAGACAGCAGAAGAATAAGAGTGACCAGTAAACTCACTGACTTCTTTCTTATAAAAAACAAAATAATACCTGAAAAGAAGGTTCCAATTAAATACCACAAATGATGGTAGCCAAATAGGATGTTCATCCAAGTATCTTCTTCTTTCCAAAAAGGCAAATATACTATAGACCAGATCACATAAAGAGAAAAGGTTCTTACTAACCATTTTTTGAGTTTATCCGTGTTATCTACATAATAAAAATAATATCCTGTGATAATCAAAAAAGTAGGTACTGCCATTCTGAAAACTCCATTAACAAGTACAAAACTCAATTCAGGATAAGAATCCCTAAGAAGGTGCATATGTAAAAAAACGACAAAGAATGCGAGGATAATTTTTAATATATCAATCGATAAATTTCTCATAATAATCAATGAACCTGATATATTGTTATAGTTGTTTGTGTAAAATTATCCTGACTTCGTATTTTAAATTTCAGAAGCAAACTTTCCTCAATTATTTGCGTATTGCCGATGTATAAATCTTTTTGCCTATCGTAAATAATGCGACAGCAAGCAATCCACCACTCAATCCAAAGATCAATTCTTTAAGAGCAGAAGGCCAGGTTGGAAGAAAATGATGTAAATAAGAAATATTATGTGCGAAAATACCACCTGAAACAAAGATCAAAGCTATAGTTCCAACAATCGCTAAAATTTTAATAATTACAGGCAATGCCTTTACGAGTAAGTGGCCCAACTTGGAAAACAAACCTTTATCCTTGCTTTTTTTAATCAGCTTAAAACCTGCATCATCCATTCTTACGATCAGCGCTACAATACCATAAACTCCTACTGTTGCCAGAAATGAAACAAGAGTCACCGTAACGATTTGAGTTAATAATGGATGCTGCTCTTCAAGAACAGTTCCCAATGCAATAATTACAATTTCTATAGAAAGAATAAAATCTGTTGTAATGGCAGATCTTATTTTAGATTTTTCAGAATTCTCTTCATCTTCATCTATTACGCTCTCTTCCACTACTTCATGTCCTTTTTTATCGCGATGGAATAAAAATTCAATAATTTTCTCTACTCCTTCAAATGCCAGATAAAAACCTCCTAAAACCAGTATAATTTCTATAGCCGGTTTATAAAGCCAGTTAAGCAAAAATGCGATGGGAAGAATAATTAATTTATTAATAAATGAACCCTTGGTAATTGCCCATAAAACAGGTATCTCACGGGATGAAATGAAACCTGTAGCTTTTTCTGCATTTACTGCTAAATCATCACCCAAAATCCCAGCCGTCTTCTGAGTAGCTATTTTACTCGTAACAGCTACATCATCCATCAAGGCAGCAAGATCATCTAAAATTGCAAAAAAACCAGACGCCATTTAATTTTTTTTAATATTTGTTAAGTTGAACAAAAATAATATTTAATTCCGGTTTTAAAAAATAAGAATGAATTTATAAACATTTTAGGTCAAAATAATAATTTGTATGCATAGAAAGTTCACTCTTCCATTTTAATTTACAGCTACTGCATCATTTTAATTTTTTAAAGTGCACTGATCTTCTCATATTTGTATTCTTATAAGATAATCAACCATATGAATGAAACAGAGAATTGGGAAAGTAAGCTGCAATCTATTTGGCTGCAGCTGGGAAAAATAAGCAATAAGGATTTTATTCAACTGATAAAAGATCATACGAGCCTTCTTCATGATGCAAAAGCTATTGCTGATTTTGAACGGGCATGTGCCTTTGACTCTACAGGACATGAAAAAGAAGCAGAACCATTGTATAGATCTGCTTTAGATCATGGATTATCGGGTTTACGAAGAAGGAGGGCGAGAATTCAGTTGGCCAGTACTTTACGAAACAATGGGAAAATTGACGAAAGCATTCAAATCCTCAGAGAAGAAAAATTAAATGAATCAGATGAGTTAAATGATGCTGTAGACTCTTTTTTAGCTCTTTCTCTTTATTCTGCGGGAGAAAACAAAGAAGCATTATCTTTAGCATTAAAAGCATTATCACAGCATCTGCCCAGATATAACAATTCATTATACAGATATGCTGAAAATTTAGAAACGATAAATCAATGAACATGACCACCACTGATCTGGAACAGAATCTTACTTCTTATTTTAAAGATATTGAAGCTGATGATCTGAAAACAATTGTCTCTTTTTTTAAGCCGGAACTTATTAAGAAAAATGAATTTTTCTTGGAAGCTGGAAAGAAAAGTACAAAGCTAAGTTTTATCCGATCCGGATTTTTAAGGATCTTTTGTGAAACCGAAAAGAAAGAGATTACACAGTGGATTTCAACAAAAGGATATTTTGTAACCGATCTATCGAGCTTTATATCAGATATCCCTGCACGATGGTTCATTCAGGCTCTTACAGATACAGAATTGTTTACGATTGAGAAGGCTGATTACGAAAGACTACAGGATAAAGTTCCTCAATGGCATATTTTAGAAAAAGCATTTATTGTTCACTGCTTCACAACAATAGAAACAAGAATTTACGGTCATTTATCGATGACTGCTGAGGAAAGATACCAATGCTTTTTTAATGAAAACCCTAAATTATTTAATCAGGTTCCTTTACAATATATCGCTTCAATGCTTGGGATGACCTCTGAAACTTTCAGTCGCATAAGAAATAAAATAGCAAACGGAAATCTTTGATTTTTATCAAGTGGTATTTTTTTATTCTGCCCGAACTTTGTGGTATAAATTATTATAACATGTCAAAGAAAATTGAAACAGAAATTACCATTCACGCAAGCCCTGAAAAGATCTGGAAAATATTAACTGATTTTGAAAACTATCCTGTATGGAATCCATTCATTACCAATATTCAGGGATCTGTAGAAGAAGGTAATCAAATACAGGTAAAGATTGAACCACAAGGTGGAAAAGGAATGGTTTTCAAGCCTGTGATATTATCAAAAAAGGAAAATAATGAACTCAGTTGGCTGGGAAAGCTAATGTTTAAAGGAATATTCGATGGAGAGCATAAGTTTGAATTAATTGATAATAAAAACGGTACAACCCGGTTCATTCAGTCAGAACAATTCTCAGGCTTTCTTGTCCCATTTTTTAATCTTGATAATACTGTAACCGGTTTCAACAATATGAATCAGAAGCTAAAAGAATTAGCAGAGAAAAGCTGATACAACACAGGTTTCTGTCAGCTATAAAATCACTATATTTTTCTTACATTTGAGGTATGAAAAAGCTCATACTCAGATATCATTTTTTTGTTTTAGGGTGTATTGGCTTTTTATTAAATTCTTGTAATTCAAGGTTCAGAGTTTGGATGGGGGATAACAATCAGCAGAAAATTTACAACTTAAAATACGGTGAACATAAAAGACAAAAGATGGATATTTTTCTTCCATCCGGATATTCCGAAGATTCTCCCGTAGTTCTCATTGTACATGGAGGTGCATGGAAATATGGAAGAAAAGAGCACATGATCCAGATTCAGAAAATGCTTTTTAAGAATAAAGTTCCAAGTATCAATATGAATTACCGACTGGTATCAAAGTCCAAAAAGATCACTTACAGAGAGCAGCTGGAAGATATTAGTTCTGTTATTAATAAATTCAATTCTTTAGCAGGAAAAGCAGAATTACAACCAGACAATTATATTCTGTTGGGGGAAAGTGCTGGCGGTCATTTAACTTTATTATATGGATATCAGCATCCTGATCAGATAAAAAAAATAATCTCTTTGAGTGGCCCAACCGATTTTTACTCCCCGGAATACCTGGATTCATTTTATTCAAAATACTCTTCACCAACTGTACAAAAGGTGGTAGGCACAAAATTCGATCGTCATCATCTGTCTGAAGAGTTTAAAAAAGCGAGCCCAATTGCAAATATTACCAATGTTCCGACTCTGCTATTTCAGGGAAACCAAGATTTCCTTGTTAATAAAAATCAAGGGTTGGCATTAGACTCAGCTTTAGCGAGCCAAAATATCCCTCATAAATTAGTTTTTATGAAAAATACAGGTCATGCACCCAGATTTTTCAGTAAACGAAAAAGAGACAGCATTATCTATCCCAACATTCTGGAATGGATAAAAAAATAACCCGCCAAAAGCAGGTTATTTAAATTTTAAATTCTTTGATCTTATTCAGGTGAATTGTCTTCGTATTTAGAATGATCAACTTTCTTACCAAATAAAAACTTAATAATTATTGGAAGTGTTGTAATAAGAACAATAACAATGATTATTAATTCCAGCTTTTCTTTAAGATTGATTCCAAATTGTTCCTGAAATAACTTATCCAGATAATGTCCTGCAAAGATCAAAATAAATGACCACAATACAGCTCCTATAATATTATCTCTCAAAAATTCTTTTTTATCCATCTTTACAATACCTGCAACGATAGGCGTAAAAGTTCTGACAACAGGTAGAAATCTCGCCATAATTATAGCCAAAGCACCATGTTTTTCGAAAAAGTCATGAGCCTGGTACAGATATTTTTTCTTGAATAAGAAGGTATCCTGTTTTTTATATAATGCAGGACCGGCTTTTACGCCGAAATAATATCCAACTTCATTACCGACAATAGCAGCTAGAGCAACGGAAGTAGCAAGAATAGTTGTATCAAGCAGATCGCTCCCTGTGGAGCCAAAGGTCTCTTTGATAATTTCAACAGCATAAATTCCTGAAACAAACAGTAACGAGTCACCCGGTAAAAAAAATCCTACAAAAAGTCCCGTTTCAGCAAAAATAATAAACAGTATAAGCCAAAACCCACCCATTTTTATATAAAACTCTGGGTTTAATAAATCTTTCCAGCTATTGAAATCTTCCATACATATTGATAAGTAACAAAAATAAGTCTAAAAAGTCTGAATAGGAAATTAATTATAAGATTTTAACTAAAAAACTAAGATTATATCCTAGAGGTCGAGGTCATCATCGGAAACTGCCGTTCCATCAGCCATTAGAAATGCTTTTAGGAATGGAGTAAGATTTCCGTTCATCACCGAATCAACATCTGAAGTTTCATGTCCTGAACGTACATCTTTTACCAATTTGTAAGGATGCATTACGTAATTTCTGATCTGACTTCCCCACTCAATCTTCATCTTATTGGCTTCGATCTCGGTTCGGGCCTTTAAACGTTCTTCAAGCTCCATTTCATATAATCTGGAACGAAGCAACTGCATTGCTTTTTCTTTGTTCTGAAGCTGTGAACGTGATTCTGAGTTTTCAATGATAATTCCTGTTGGTGCATGACGAAGACGGACAGCTGTTTCTACTTTATTTACATTCTGTCCTCCTGCTCCTGAACTCCGCATGGTTTCAAATGAAATATCTGCGGGATTAATATTGATTTCAATAGTATCATCAACCAAAGGATATACATATACAGACACAAAACTTGTATGTCTTTTTGCATTACTGTCAAAAGGAGAAATTCTTACCAATCGATGAACACCGTTTTCCCCCTTAAGATATCCAAAAGCATATTCACCATCCATTTCCAGGGTTACCGTTTTCACACCTGCAACCTCCCCTTCCTGGTAATTGAGCTCACGGATCTTATAACCTTGCTTCTCTGCCCACATCGTATACATCCTCATCAACATGGCAGCCCAGTCACAACTTTCTGTGCCTCCTGCTCCTGCAGTGATTTGAATAACCGCAGAAAGTTCATCTCCTTCATTAGAAAGCATATTTTTAAACTCCAGATCTTCGATTTTCTCTACTAATTTTGGAAATGCCTCATCCAGTTCTTTTTCAGAATCTGGATCTTCTTTTGCAAATTCCATTAAAACCTGTAAATCTTCAAACTGAGTAGTGATCTCTTCATAATCTTCCACCCATCTTTTCTTAGAACGAAGCTGCCTTAAAAATACTTCAGCTTCTTTCGGTTGATCCCAAAATTCAGGAGCTGCCGTTTTCTCATCATCATTGGAAATTTCTATTTTTTTCTTTTCAATCTGAAGGTATCTGTGTAGATCTTCAATTCTCGACTGAACATCTTTTATATGGTCGTTGTTAATCACGAAATTTTCTTTTTGCAAAAATAAGGATAAAAGTTTTAGGAATAGTTATAGGTGATGAGTTATAAGAGATGAGTAATTAGAATATCTACATCTAATTATATCATTTAATCATATCTGCTACAATCTCACCAATTTTCGGAGCAAGAGCCACCCCCATTCCAGACAATCTTACAGCACAAAATTGCCTTTCTGAAAGTTGCTTCACAATCGGAGTTTTTTCGGAACCCATTGCCATGATCCCAGACCAGCGAAGAGCTATTCGAAATTCCTGATTGGGTAAAATCACTTCTCTTAAAAAGTTTTCGAGGTGAATCTGTAGGAATTCTGTGGTTTGAAAATCAGTTGTTTCTTCAGTTTTAAAATCCTGATTTCTCCCCCCACCCAATAAAATTCTATCTGCCAGGTTTCTGAAATAATAAAACCCTTCATCGCAGTGGAAAGTTCCTTTTAATTTCAAATTTTCAATAGGTTCTGTTAGCAAAATCTGACCACGTGCCGGAATAATTTCTTCATTCTCTAAAAATTTCGAACTAAAAGCGTTGGTACAGTATATAATTTGATGAGCCTGAATAGATAATTCATCTGATAATTGAACCAGAATCACATCAGCATTTTCATCAACATTTGTTACTTCTGTTCCAAAAAGGAACTCCACTTTAAGTTCATAACATTTTTCAAGTAGCTTATGCAGAAGTTTTCCAGAGTGTAAACTTCCTTCACATGGATTCTCAATGAGAAAATTAGATTTCCCTAATCCAAATTCCTGTATTTTATTTTGTTGTAAAGAATAGGTATTTGGGATTCCGGTAATACATGTAAGATTTTCATTCACCTCATCCAATTTTTGCAAAGGATGATCATTATTCAATATTTCATATCCCCCACTCAGTTCGAAATTAATTTCTGAACTCTTAAAATAAGTCTGAATTTTCTGAAGTCCCTCAAACCTCATTTTAACTAATTCCAAGGTCTTATTCCAACCCATCTTTTCCTGATCTGCAATAATCTCCGTTAGACTTCCAAAACAGGCAAAACCTGCATTTCTCGTCGAAGCTCCCAAAGGAATAGAATTCCTTTCAAGAATCAAAACAGATCGTTCGGGATATTTTTCTTTAATAGAAATAGCTGTCCATAATCCGGTGAAACCAGCACCAATAATGATGACATCTCTTTTTCTATAAAAAGTTTCAAGTTCCCAAATGCTAGAATTGATCATATGGTGGATAATTATCGTTGATAAATAATGAATTATTAAAACATATCCAAAGACTGACGACTAAAGTGACTATTCTTTGTCTTTTCCGTTTCCTTCTTCCCCATTATGATGAAAACCGATCTCTCTGGTTGGTTCTTCCACTACTTTATAAGTTTCAAGTTCGGTTCTTAAAGATTTTATTCTGTACTGAAAATCATCGAAATTATTGATAATAGCATCATTTAAAAATCGTTCAACTTGCTCTAAATATTCTTCTGTAAGTTTACCAGCTGCATCTCTCAGAGCTCCACTTAAAAGAGTCTGATCAATAATAAGCTTTTCATTCTTTGTTCGTTGGTATAGATTTTTGATTCTTTTTTTCAGACTCTGTGTAAAATCCATTAACATGGTATTGCTAAAGGCTTTCATTTTAGAAGCACTCTCATTCCAGAAAGGGATTTTATCTGCTTTGTTATTTTTAAGGATCTTATACAATAAGGAATCACTTTCCAATCCTTTTGTCATCCCATACAGAATAATTTCTGAACGCTCTGCAGCATTGGGTGGAAATACTGGGATCATCACATCAAATCTCCCCGGAGACAATATCTCTTCATCAATTTCAGAAACAGAATTAGCTGATCCTACCATCAGAATATCTTCTTTTTGGAACTTTCCTATATAATGGAGAATAATTTCCTGGGTTTCCAGATTACAGGATGCTACATTATTTTCCGCACTCCTTTCCATCATGATATCATCAAAATCATCCATAAAAAGAAGCACCTTATCTTCTTTCATCATATTCATGAGAAAATCATTGAAGTTGGTTTTATTCCCATCTATTAAAGAAGTTCCCAGATAATGCTTTTTAACTTCCTTAAACTTATAGCTGATAATTTCGGCAATTTTATTCGCCCAGAAAATCTTACCGCTTCCCGGAGGTCCATAAAGAATAATTCCTGCAGGCTTATTAATTCCCCAGTCCTTAATCTGTTGTTTATTTAAAAAAGGTTCTAAAACACTAGATATATAAAAAAATAAATCACGATAGCCTATAAAATCACGATGCTGAAGACTCGTCTTCTGTCCAAAGTAATCATATACAAACTGATAGTTTCCACCCAATTTATTATCAATTCCATAACTTGAAATCGAAGAACGGAATAATCCGTTATCAAAAATATTAGGCGTGGTATCCTGTATTGCTTTTTCTATCTTTTCCTTAGGTTGGTTGATGGTTTCAGCAATCTGTTCGAGTGTCTTATTCTTATCCAGATCTTTTTCATAGCGTCTTAAAAAATCTATGTTTTCCCGGGCAAATTTTTCAAAATCCTGTTTGATCTCAAAATTAGTACTCATACACACTCCTAATTCCAGATCAAAATCCTGTATAAATTGTTTGATCGCTTCTGCGGAAATATTTAATTCTTTGGCAAGTTCAATTAACTTCATATTCACGAATTGTACGATCAAATTTAATATTTTAATCTCATAAAATATCAGACAATTTGATTAAATATTGTAACATTTTGTTTAAAACTAAGACTACTACTATGTAAAACAAATTACATGGAAAAAGTTTTGTCAGTAAAGAATTTAACTAAAAAATTCAAGAGAGTCGTAGTAAACAATATCTCATTTGATGTAGAAAGAGGTAATGTTTATGGCCTTCTGGGCCCCAATGGAAGTGGAAAATCCACTACATTCGGAATGTTGCTTTCAACCATAAATCCCACAAGTGGCGACTGGTATTGGTTTGGAAAAAAAGGCACTGATTCAGATACTTTAAAAAAAATAGGTGCGATTATCGAACAGCCTAATTTTTATCCTTATCTGAGTGCTGAAACGAACTTAAAGATCGTTGCCGAAATCAAGGGCGCTCCTTACGAAAGGATAGATGAAGTTTTAAAGACCGTTCATCTTTTCGAAAGAAAAAAAGATACTTTTAAAACCTTTTCCCTGGGAATGAAACAACGTCTGGCTATAGCTTCAGCGATGTTAAATAATCCTGAGGTCATGATCTTAGATGAACCTACCAACGGACTTGATCCTGAAGGTATCATTCAGATCAGGGATATCATCTCCAATATTGCCAAACAAGGTATTACCATTATTATTGCAAGCCACCTTCTGGATGAGATTGAAAAAATATGCAGTCATGTGATTGTTTTAAAAGAGGGAAATTCAATTTATAGTGGAAGAGTAGATGAAATTACAAGTAACAAAGGCTTTTTCGAATTGAAAGCTGACAACAATACCGCATTATTAAATGCCTTAGAAGAGCTTCAATGGTTTACTTCTGTAACCCTGGAAAATGATATCATAAAAGCTCAGATTCGTGAAGACGCTTCTATCTCTGCTTCTAATTTAAATCAAAAATTAGCAGAAAAAGGTATTTTCTTGTCTCACTTATCTAAGAAAAAACTATCTCTTGAAACTCAATTCCTTGAACTTGTAAAAAACACCAATACCAATGCTTAAATTACTAAAACTCGAGTACTACAAAAACCTGAATTACAGACCATTCAAGGTTTTTACGATATTATATTTTGCGATACTGGTGGCACTCCTTTTTATTGGATTAGTAGATCTGGATGTTTTTGGAGCGACCATCAATTTAAAAGAACAGGGAATTTATAACTTCCCGGAGATCTGGAATTTCACCACATGGATCGTAGCATTATTAAAGATCTTCCTGGGTCTGATCATTGTCTTTTCAATCTCTCAGGAATTCAGTAACAGAATGTTCAAGCAAAATACCATTGATGGATTAAGCAGAAAGGAATTTATTGCCTCTAAACTCTTAACGATAAGTGTTTTCACTATTGTTTCAACCGTTATTGTCTTTATTATTACACTTCTTTTAGGAGAAAGTTATTCTAAGGTGACCGGCTCTGAAATGGTTTTTAAGGAAATGTTCTTTATTGGAAACTATTTTGTTAAACTCTTTGCTTTTTTCTGCTTCCTGATGTTTCTTTCCATACTACTGAGAAAATCGATGTTTGTATTCCTTGGCTTCTTTGTGTATTGGATCGGAGAGGGAATATTAACAGCCATCGAAGTATTTTTAAAGGTTCGCGGTACACAGGAACTGGAAAGAATGAAAATCCTGAAAGACGATTTCTTCTTTACTCACCTTTTACCATTAGACAGTATGTCCAACCTTATTCCTAATCCCATGATGAGGCTAAATATGGCAAAAATGATGGGATTAAAGTATGAGTTTACCTATCCTACAGAAAGCTTAATTGCTTGTATCGTTTGGAGTGGGATCTTTATTTTCGGTTCTTACTGGATCTTACGAAAGAGAGACTGGTAGTTTTTTTAATTAAAAGATTTAAAATTAAAATATTAAAAGTGGTTCATTTTTTGAATCACTTTTTCTTATTAAAATTCCCCCTTATCAACAATGATGAAACTGATTCTGAGTATACTTCTGGCAACATCCATAGGTATTTCATGTTCAAAAAAAACAGAGCCCATTATTCCAAATCCTGCAATCAATACAGCAAAACCACCTATCGCTGATGATGAAAAAACAGATAGAAAGGCTGAAGAAGCTCAATTATTCTGTAAGAAAAATAACTTTAATAAAGACTTTTGTATTTTAATAGACATGAGTTTACATTCTGGTTTAAACAGATTTTTCGTGTATGATTTTAATCAAAAAAAAAGTCACTCAGAAGTATTTGGTTGGTCATGGGTGTGGAAATAATTCGTGGAGTTCGGATGAATCAAAAGACAATCCGACTTTTAGCAATGAGGACGGAAGTCATCTTTCTTCATTGGGAAAATACAGAATCGGAGAAAGAGGAAGCAGTGAATGGGGAATTAATATCAAGTACTTAATGCATGGATTAGATGAAACTAATGATAATGCATTGAAAAGAACAATCGTTTTCCACTCCTGGAATAAAATGAGTAATAAAGAAATATATCCCAATGGCTCTCCTGAGGGATGGGGATGTCCAACGGTGTCTAATGATGCCCTAAGAGCAATAGATCCTTTACTGAAAAATTCTTCCAAACCGGTTTTGATGTGGATCTATAATTAAAACATTTCATCAATCAATCTTTGACAATTTTTCTCTAATTTTATCAAAATGCCAGTCTTGAAGAAAATATATTATGTTCCCGGATTGATAAGCGCTATTCTTATTCCGCTTTTGTTTTGGTACTATGCGGGTCTTCGGATTGATAAAACAGTAATCAATGTAATAGATGTTTGGCTACCATCTAAAATAGGAAACGAAAACAGTGGTGAAATGGGACGTTTCATACCTCCTAAAAACTGGACTTATAAAAAGTTAATTGTTCCCCCCAATAGAGCTAAAAAGAATTCAAATCTTTATGTTTCAGAAATAAAGAAACTCAAAGAAAGAAATGAAAAAGAAACCGGAATCGAATTTGTATTAAATAAAAAGAACTCTTATGGCGATTTCGTTTCTCTCTTAAATGATTTGAGTGTTGCAAAGGTGGACACTTACGGTTTTGATCTCAATGACACCGGACACCTCTTTGTTTCATACACCTCGCCTATTACTAAAAGTCCAATAGAAGAATGTTATTTATGCAACGATCATATAATAAGTGTAGACCCCAATGATCAGAAAGTTTGGAACTTTAATCTGGATTTCATACGTGAAATAAATATTGAATTTTTCTTTAACAATATGGCGAAGCTTCCAAAAAATGCATATTATATCATTTTCGGCTTTTTACTATTTTTAAATATCTCAATGTTGAGTATTAAAGAAAATTTTCAAATCAACAGAAAAGTATTGATATGAAAAAGATATATTATGTTCCCGGATTAATAAGCGCTGCTCTCATTCCGCTTTTGTTTTGGTATTATGGAAATCAAAAGTTTGAAGAAATTAACCTCAATGTTATTGATATTGGCCTTCCTGTCAAGGCCAAATCGGGAGATGAAAATAATAGAGCTTCTTTCGAATCGATAAGAAATTGGAATTATAAAAAAATAAGAGTACTTCCAAATACTGCAAAGGAAAATTCAAAATTGTATGTATCGGAAATTCAAAACCTTAAGAAAAGGAATGAAAAAGAAACAGGAATTGAGTTTATTCTGGACGATCATAATACATATGGAGATTTCGCTTCTTTACTTAATGACATGCATATTACAAAAAATGAAGAATATGCTTTAGACCTAAATAAAACAGGACACTTTTTCGCTATTCATACCTACATAAACCCAGAAAAAGAAGAATGCTTTTTATGTGGTGATGTTATCGCAATTCCAATTGATTCAGGAGTAGAAAATAATTGGGAAGCTTACTTAAAATATATAGAACCGAAAGGTTATGATAAGTTTACTGATATCTTAATAAAACTTCCCAAACAAACTTTCCTGCTTATTTTTGGATTTTTAATCTTACTTCATATGTCGATGTTAAGTTTTAAAGAAAATTTTCAAATCAACAGGAATCCCGTCAAGTACGTAAATTGAGCTAAAGTAATCGACTAACCGTGTCATTCCGTAGGAATCTAAATCAACTATTTTAAATTAAAAAAAGATTCCTCACTATGCTCTGTTCCGAATGACACAAAAATAAAAAAGGCTGCTTTTCAGCAACCTTTTGTCAATTATTTTTTATCCAGTAAAGGAAGATATTCACCATATCCTTTTTTCTGCATTTCATCTTTGGGAATGAATTTTAATGAAGCACTGTTGATACAGTAACGTAATCCTCCTTTGTCTGCAGGCCCATCTGTGAAAACATGTCCGAGGTGAGCATCCCCTGTTTTACTTCTAACTTCAACTCTGGTCATTCCTACAGATTTGTCTATTTTCTCATCAATTACATTTTTAGTAATTGGTTTGGAAAAACTTGGCCATCCACAACCAGATTCAAATTTATCTGTTGAGATAAACAACGGTTCCCCTGTTGTAATATCTACATAAATCCCTTCACGAAACTCTTTATCGTATTCATTTTGAAAAGGTCTTTCAGTAGCATTTTCTTGCGTTACGCTGTATTGTTCAGCAGTAAGTTTTTCTTTTAAAACCTTTTTATCCTGTTTTTGATATTTAGCTTTTGGAAGTGGATTCGCGTTTTTAGCCATTTCAAAAAGTCCTGGCTCTATATGGCAATATCCCCCTGGGTTTTTATCCAAATAATCCTGATGATAATCCTCTGCCTTATAGAAATTTTTCAATGGAATTGTTTCTACTACAACGGGTTTATTATAACTCTTAGCTAGCTTTTGCACCTCTTCTTTTATAATGGCTTCTGTAGCCTTATCAGTAGAATAAATCCCCGTTCTGTATTGGTCTCCCCTATCGTTTCCTTGTTGGTTTAAACTTGTAGGATCGATGGTTTTGAAATACAGGTCAATTAATAGTTTTAAATCCACTTGCTCAGGATCATACTTCACTTTTACCGTTTCTGCAAAACCTGTAGAATGACTTACTACTTCTTCATAGGTAGGATTTGTTTTGTTTCCGTTGGCATAACCAACTTCCGTTCCTACAACTCCACGAATTTGTTGAAAAAAATGCTCTGTTCCCCAGAAACATCCACCTGCAAAATAAACTTCTTTTACATTTTTACTATCCATAATGGTCTCATTTTCTTTTTTTACTTCTGTGGATTTCTTTGAATCTCCACAACTTCTTGCAAATACTGCAATCCCCAGAATAATTCCGAGTAATATTAATATACTTTTCATTTTTATCTTTTTATTCACTATTTATTTTTTTGAAATATCATCAATCCAAATCCTAAAAACATTAGGTCTTTCAGAATGAAAAAATCCGTTATTGGTATTCCATCCACTACTTTCCATATTCCCGGTGTTGTAAATAAATAACTTAAGGTAACCAGAAAAGTAATGATCATACCTATTCCTGCATATCGTCTTAGAAATACAAATTTCGCACTAAATATCAGTAATAATGCAATGATAATTTCTATCGCTCCGATAGCATTTGACACCGTTTGTACACTTGCTATTTTATATACGAAAAAGGTGAGGAAATGGTTTTCGACTAAGCTTTTTATTCCCTGCGCTTCGGTAGGAGTGAATTTGAAAATTCCTATCCATAGTAGGATAAGCGCTGCTCCGAAAAGTGAAATGTAATAACCAAGTTTATACGTCGGTTGTTCCTTGGTCAGTACTTGTGATGTTCCGTTCATATTTTTAAGATTTTGAATGTATACTTTATTATTTTCAAAAGTATAGTCGGAACAGCTTCAAAATCCTGACAGAATTTTTATTAAAAATTTATCTTTTTAATCACATCATTCTTAAATCCTTGAATATCAGAATCATTTATTTTATCATTTTCCTTTTGTACAAAAGTTTTTTTCATAATCTCATCAAGGATCTCCAGCTTTTTTTGATAAGCCCTGCACCATTTACAAATTCTAAGATGCATAGAAAGCTTCCGGTCCTCTTTCTGGGAAATGGATCCGGCGTTTCTCTTTTCCATAAGCAATGTGGCCGTGCTGCATGGAAGGAATATCAAATGAATCAATTTTTTCAACATTTTTAAATACTTTATGATTTTGCAAACCAATTAAAATCCAGACATTCTCGCAGCTGCATTCTACTTCTTTGTAAAATCTTCCATAAGTTAGTCGTAGAAATATCTAATTCCTGACTCACATCCGGTGCTTTTTTTTCTTGAAGATAATACATTTTTAATGGAATCTTCCACCTGGAGGGCAGTTCTTCAATACAATCTTCCAAAGTTTTATTAAAGTCCTGATCATCCAAAAGTTCGGATTCCCTGTTTGAAACATTCCAATCGTTCAGTACATCACTATTTTTCCACGAACCGGTATCATCGAAAAAATGATCAAGCTTAATTTCAGGTTCTGACTTATATTTCTTGCGATAAAAATCAGCAACTTTTCTTTGAAGAATCGCATTCAGCCATGTAAGTGGCTGGCTTTTTCCTTCAAATGAATCATAGGATGACAACGCCGAAAGAAAAACTTCCTGAACTACATCCTTCGCATCATCTTTGTCTGAAAGCAGATACATTGCTCTTTTCAAAAGAGATTCTGAGTATTTTTCAACCCAGTTTTTCAGCGCTTCATTTTTTGTCATAGTAATCTTTATCTTTCCAGATACTAACGAAGATAATAAGTTAAATGGAAAGACACAAAGTTTTATTAGGATAAAGATTCTTCGTGTCTTTTTGATCGACACAAAATCGGAAGCACAACTATTTTTTAATACACCCAAACTACACTATCAAATATTTGGTAGAAAATCACTCAAAAATCTTAAATTTGCATCTTATCATAAAAAAGCAAAGCAATACATATACTTATGACATCACAAGAGATACGTCAAAAATTTTTAGATTATTTTAAAAGTAAAGACCACCTTATCGTTCCTTCAGCACCTATTGTGTTGAAAGACGACCCTACACTCATGTTCTCTAATTCGGGAATGACTCAATTCAAGGATTTTTTCCTGGGTTATAAAGTACCTACAGCCCCTAGAATTGCCGATACTCAAAAATGTTTGAGGGTTTCAGGGAAACATAATGATCTGGATGATGTAGGTAGAGATACCTACCACCATACCATGTTTGAAATGTTAGGAAACTGGTCTTTTGGTGATTATTTTAAAAAAGATGCTATTGCTTTTGCCTGGGAATTGTTGACTGGAGTTTATGGAATTCCTAAAGAAAATTTATATGTAACTATTTTTGAAGGTGATGCTTCTGAAAATCTTGAAAGAGATCAGGATGCTTATGACTTCTGGAAATCTCACATTTCTGAAGATAGAATTATCAATGGAAATAAAAAAGATAATTTCTGGGAAATGGGTGAAAGTGGACCATGCGGACCATGTTCAGAAATCCATGTTGACCTTAGAACACCTGAAGAAAAAGCGAGAGTTTCAGGACTGGAATTAGTAAATAATGACCACCCGCAGGTTGTTGAGGTCTGGAATCTGGTTTTCATGGAATTCAACAGGAAAGCGGATAAAAGCTTAGAAAAACTCCCACAACAGCATGTTGATACGGGAATGGGATTTGAGCGTCTTTGTATGGCATTACAGGGGAAATCTTCCAACTATGATACAGACGTTTTCACTCCGCTTATTGCTAAAGTTGAAGAACTTTCAGGCAAGAAGTATACGGGAATTTTAGAAGACGAAAAAGATATTGCTATCCGTGTGGTGGTAGATCACATCAGAGCCGTTTCTTTTGCTATTGCAGACGGACAATTACCTTCAAACGGAGGTGCTGGATATGTGATCAGAAGAATTTTAAGAAGAGCGATTTCTTATTCTTATCGATTTTTAGGAATGAAAGAACCTTTCCTTTTCGAATTGGTTTCGGTACTTAAAGATCAGATGGGACCTTATTTCCCTGAATTGGAGAAACAAGGAAATCTGGTTACCGAAGTAATTAAAAGTGAAGAAGAATCATTCTTAAAAACCATTGAAAGTGGTCTGGTAAGAGTTGAAAGATTGATTCAGCAAACTATCGCTGACAATTCAAAGGTATTACCTTCCGTTGAGGTTTTTGAGTTGTACGACACTTATGGTTTTCCTGACGATTTAACAAGAATTATCGCTGAAGAAAAAGGGCTGACTATTGATGAGGAAGGATTTAAAGCTGAAATGGCAAAACAAAAGCAACGTTCTAAAAAAGACTCTGCTTCTAAGGTTTACGATTGGGTAGTTTTGGAAGAAAAGCCTGAAACTTTTGTTGGATACGACGAGCTTGAAGCTGAAACTTATATAACAAGATACCGAAAAGTTGAAAACAAGGATGGCGAATTCTATCAGGTTGTTTTAAGCAACTCGCCTTTTTATCCTGAAGGAGGTGGACAAATCGGCGATAAAGGTGTTTTAGAAAACGCTACAGAAAGTTTTGAAGTATTAGAAACGAAAAAGGAAAATGGATTGATCATTTCACTGATCAACGGTCTTCCAAAAGATGCCGGAGCGGTTTTTTATGCTAAGGTAAATGCTACAGAGAGAAAAAATTCTCAGGCAAACCATTCTGTTACTCACCTTTTGCATGAAGCTCTCAGAGAAGTTTTGGGAACTCACGTAGAACAAAAAGGCTCTTATGTAGGACCCGATTATTTGCGTTTTGACTTCTCTCATTTCAACAAGATGACAGAAGAAGAATTGGCTGTAATAGAAGAAAAAGTAAATCAAAAGATCAAAGACAGCATTGCTTTACAGGAGTTTAGAAATATTCCTATCCAGGAAGCGATTGACAAAGGAGCGATGGCTTTATTTGGTGAAAAGTATGGTGACAGCGTGAGAATGATCCAGTTTGGAAGTTCAAAGGAACTATGCGGTGGAACTCACGTTAAGAACACGAGTGAAATTGGTCATTTCAAGATTACTTCTGAAAATTCTGCAGCTGCAGGGATCAGGAGAATTGAAGCGATATCCGGAGATAAATCTGCTGAATATTTTAAAAATCTGGAGCAACAGATTACAGAACTTTCTCAATTATTAAAATCGAAAGATGTTGTAAGATCTATCGAAAAGTTAATCGAAGAAAATACGTCTCTGAAATCTGAAGTTGAATCATTGAAGAAAGAGAAAGCTAAAGGGGAGATTGGTGATTGGAAAAGTGCTTATGAACAGAAAGGAGATAAGCAATTATTGGTTAAGAAAACTTCGTTAGATGCGGGTTCAGTAAAAGATATTGTTTTCCAGCTGAAAAAAGAGATCCCAACTTCTGTAACGATCGTTCTTTCCAATGCTGATGATAAACCGATGATCACTGTAGGTGTTTCTGATGACCTGGCTGCTCATTATCAGGCTGGAGCTATCGTAAAAGAATTAGCTAATGAGATCCAAGGCGGAGGTGGCGGAAACCCTGGTTTTGCTACGGCTGGTGGGAAAAATCTTGATGGTTTAGAAAATGCTTATCAAAAAGCTTTGAATATTTAATTTTACAATTAAAATCAAAATATAATAAAGCAGCTGTTTTTTAACAGCTGCTTTATTTTTGACCGAATATTATTTTCTTACATCATTTTGTAACTTTTTTTCAATCGCGTTGTCTTATCTATAAAAAGCTAATGGCAAAATTTTCATCTCTATTATTTTTATTTTTTACGGTATTAATTTTCGGTCAGACACAATTGAAGGTATTTGGTAAAACCAATAATAAGCCTATTCAAAATGCGGCGGTCTACTGTGATGATAATCTCCTTGGAAAAACCAATCATGAAGGCTTATTATCTTTTAAAACAAAATGTAAAAAAGTAGAAATTCTAGCCAGCAATTTTGAAGATGCTACGGTTGACGTAAAAAAAACAATGGAGATATCACTTCAGCCTTTGTCTGAAAAAATGGACAATATCGACAGGGTTGTTATTAATGATAAAAGTGATCCGAGAGCACTAAAAATACTGGATGAAGTTAATAAGAGAGCTAAAGATAATGCTCCGAAGTCTTTAGATTCTTACAGTTTTAAATCATATAGTAAATCTTCTATTGATGTCGATAGAGACTCCGTCGAAACCTTTAAAAATTTTTTAGCGATAAGAAAAGATTCTCTTTCCAAGGTAGATCATAAGAATTTTAAACAGAAAGAAGGTCAGAAGAAAGATTCGCTGATTAACGAAGATTTCCTTAATGCATCCCAGGAAAGTCAGATGTTCCTTTGGGAAAAAGCTACAGAATACAAATATTCTAAGAAGTTTGGCGAAAAAACCAATATTATAGACAACAGAATGTCAGGGTTTAAAAATCCAATTTATGAAGCATTGGCAATTAATATTTCGAACTTAGACAGAACCCCGAGACAACTGAGACCGGAAAACAGGGAATTGTTTAATTTTTATCTTTCTGACACTTTACAGCTTGATGGAAGAAAAACCTATGTCATCAAATTCAAAGAAATTACTGATAAGAAAAAACAGAATCCAAGAAAATTCAACGGAAAAATATATGTAGATGCGGAAAGTTTTGCATTAAAAAAGTTTGAAAGTGTTAATAAAAAACAGAACGAAGGAAACATCGTTTCTGTCTGGAAACCGATTAATAACAAATGGTTTTTAGATTATGAAGACATTAAATTAAAAATGAGCAGCCAAAGCTTTAATACGTCTAAAAAAGACAGTTTAAAAGAAGGAGAAAAGGTAAAATATAACAAAAAGAGATTTGGCAGCTATCTGTATGTAAAAAACCGATTTTTTGATTTTGAAATCAACGAAGCGCAGAAAGCATCCGACTTCAAAGGCTACTCTCTTGAAATGAAAAGTTCCGATGGAAGTTTGCTTCAGAAATACAGAACCGACAGTCTTACTACAAGAGAAAGTGCTACCTATGCTAAAATCGATAGTTTTGTTCAAAAGCATGATTTTGAAAAGAAACTAGGTTTTTTAACACAGTTAATGAGAGGAAATCTGCGTTACAAAATGATTGATTTTGATCTTACTAAATTTTTGAGTTATGACAAGTACCAGGGTTTACGTTTGGGAGCAGGTCTAAAACTCAACGAAAAATTCAACAAAACATTTTCTCCTGATGGATATGTCGGATATGGTTTTAAAGATCACCACTGGAAATATGGATTAGGCCTGGATGTGAAATTATCCCACAAAAGGACATCTGTTTTCCGTATTGATTATGTAGATGATGTCTTTGCAGCGGGTAGATTTAGCAACAATATGTGGGATATGATGATGAAAGTTTCAGATATCAATTTAGATCTTCATAACGAAACTTTTTATAAAAGCCAAAAATGGGGAGCTTCATTTCTTTATGATATTTCAAATTCATTAAGCATGAAAATTGCTGTAAATAAAGAAAAACAACAGGCTCTTTTCGACTATCAGTATAAAAATCTGGGTAATAGCTTTGACAATGTAAGTACAACATTATCTTTAAAATATGCTCCCAACGACAAAAACATCATGACTCCCAGTGGAAAATACACCTATGAAAAAAGTTACCCTCAGTTTTTTGTAAATTATGAAAAAGGATTTGATGCTTTAGGTGGAGATCTGGATTATCACCGGTTAGACGCGTTGATTATTCACCAGTTCAGATCTAAATTAGGATATACCAACATTAAACTTTTCGGGGGAATATCCTCGGGAACTGCTCCTATCTGGAAGAATTTTGAAATAGCCGGGCAAAAAGATCAAAATTCTGACAAGTGGTATTCAAATATTAATACTCCATCTAATTTAGGATTTACAACAATGCCTTCAGGGACTTTCTTTGCGGATAAATTTGTTGCATTTAAAATTTCCCAATATCTGCCATTCCGATTCAAAACTTTAGGTACAAAGTATTCCAACATAGAAATTGAATATCAATCTGCTATAGGAAACTTTAAAAACAGAGGTGACCATCAGTTTGATTTTCAGGTACTCGATCATTATTATCAGGAAGTTGGATTTATCTGGAACAGATTTTTGGGCACAAGTTTCGGTGTAGGACTATCCTACAGATTAGGACATTATCAAACATCTCAATTTAAAGACAACTTTGGCATAAAGATAAAATTAAGTATCCTTTAAAATATTTAAATAGCAATATTTTATAGATAATAATAAAAACTCCCAAAAATTTTGGGAGTTTTTATTTTGCTATAACCTGTATAATATTATTTAGTTGCATTTCTACTAAAACAGTCCTGTAAATCAAGATGAAAATTATATTAATAACTATAACAAAACTTTTTCGGAACAAGAAATATCATTAATTTTGGATTACATTTATTTCATGAAAAGGGTTCTATTTATTATATTTTTCTGGACGTTTATTTTTGGTTACTCACAATCAAAAATCCAGGTCATAGACGAAGTAGACAAACTCCCTATTTCCAATGCAAAAGTATTTTGTGACAATAAGCTTCTGGGAGAAACAGACTCAAAGGGTACCTTTGAATTTAAAACTAAATGCAAGAGTGTCGAAATTCAGGCAAATCACTACCAGAATGAGATTGCTTTGGTAGAAGATCGTATGCAGGTTTCACTTCTTAAAACTTCTTCAAAAACTACGGCTATTGAAACCGTTATTCTACAAGACAAGAGTGATCCGAGGGCATTGGAAATCCTTAATAAGGTCAATAAATATTTCAAAGACAATTCTCCGAAAAGTCTAAGTTCCTATGCTTACAAATCCTATGAGAAGGTCTCTTTGGATATTGATGAAGACAGCATTTCTCAGTTTAATGAATTTTTTAATGACACCAATTTTTTCAAAAAGAAAAGGGAGAAAGATTCATTAAACAACATTTCTGCAAGAAAGATATTCTCAAAAAGCAAACTGTTCCTTTGGGAAAGGGCTCAGGAATTTATGTATTCAAAAAAATATGGGGAGAAGATCAATATTCTGGATAACAGGATCTCGGGCCTTAAGCAACCTATTTATGAAATGATCGCCCTACAACAAAGTAACAGGGACCGTATTCCGAATCAGATCAAACAGGAAAACAGAGGTTTATACAGGTATTTTCTTACTGATACGATCGAATTGGATGGCAGAAAGAATTTTGTGATCCGTTTTCGTGAAGTGAATTATAAGAAATCGGATAAAAAGCGAAAGTATAACGGAGCAATTTATGTAGATACCGAAACATATGGTATTAAGAAAATTGAAAATATCAGTAAAAATAAAAACGATGGGATTATTACGAGTACATGGGTCTTCTATAATAACAAGTGGTTTTTAGCTCATGAAAAGGTAAAACTTCGAATGAGTAAAATGGCGATGAAAGATGAAGGTAAAGAAAATGATGATAATGATTCCCTCAAAAAATCTAAAAATAGTTTTGGAACGTATGCTTTTCTGACTTCAAAATATTTTGACTTCAACTCTCCTATTGAGGAAAATTCCAAAGATTTTAAAGGTTATACTTTCTCTGTAAAAAATTCTGACGGAACATCATTGGATCAATACAGGACAGATCCTTTAACAGAACGGGAAAGGAATACTTATACGACGATAGACAGCCTGGGGAAAATTTATAATATCGATAACAAAGCGAAAATACTAACAGGACTTATCAATGGGCAAATCAGAGTTGGTATTGTTGATTTTGCGGTGGACGAAATTGTAAATTATAACTTGTATGAAGGTTTCAGACTGGGATTAAAAGCTAAATTGAACGAAACTTTTAATCCTTATTTTTCTCCGGATTATTATTTTGCCTATGGATTCAAGGATGATAAATGGAAATACGGAATTGGTCTTGATATGAAGACCACATTGGAAAAAAACTCTTTTTTCAGAATTGAATACTACAATGATGTAACAGCTTCAGGCGAATTCTACAGAAGGCTCTGGAATTTCAAAATGAGAATGATGAACTACGGGAACAACCTTAATAATGACAGGTATTATCATTTTAGAGGAGCTTCCCTATCTTACTTAAATGACGTCACCAATGGTCTTACCCTGGTTTTTGCCGCGAGAAGAAATTTTGAGCAGGCCATGTTCGATTATCAATTCAGAAATAGCGGTTCCTCGTTTGAAAATTTCAATACTTTATTTACCTTAAAGTTTTCTCCGAATTCCACGAATATTATGACGCCTCAAGGCAAATCTATTATCGATCAGAAATATCCTGAACTTTATTTTAATTATGAACAGAGTTATAAAGTTTTAGGTGGTGACTTCAATTACACCCGTTTTGATGCGCTTTTTGTTCACAACTTTAAAACTGTTTTAGGAACAACTGGCGTAAGGTTATATGGTGGATTGGTTTTGGGAGAAGCTCCGATCTGGAAAAATTTCACCATGAATGGTCTTGCCTCTCCGAGCAGAGATATCAATTTTAACCTTACTTCATATCTGGGCTTTGCCACATTGGAAGGTGGAAAATATTACAACGATAAATTTATTGCCTATTACTTTACCCATAAACTTCCGTTTTATTTAAAAAGTATCGGACAAAATGTTTCCAGTTTCGACTTTGTATTAAGAGGAACTATCGGAGATATGAAACATCCTGAATATCATGATTTCAGATTCAAAAAGCTGGACCATTTGTATCAGGAAGTAGGTTTGGAATGGAATAACTTCCTTTCGAGTTATTTTAATTTAGGAGTATTTTATAGAGTTGGATATTATACAACTTCCAATTTTAAGCAAAATTTTGCGGTACAGTTTAAATTAAAGCTATTGGAATTTTAATAATTAAGACATGAAAAAAATAGAAATAAAAGCAGACGATTTTTTTGAGTTATTACGATTAAAAGACGTTTCTATGTGGGAGATATTCTTACAAATGATCGATGGAGAAGAAAAAGAAATCATTTTTATCGACCGTGAAGAAAAGGTCTTATTTAACTATATTCTACCTGCAGAAAAAGAGAAACTGGAAGAGGACAGAAAAGAATTTTCGAAGCAGTTTTCTGAGAAATTATCCAATCTGAATTAACATTAAAAGTTATGAATAAGAACTATCTTCTTTCACTGTTGGGTTTATTTATCATCAGTTTCACAAACGGCCAGAATTACAAAAAACCTTTGGTATCAGCTATTAAAGAGTCGGATATTAAAAAAGATATGTACGAAATGGCTGCTGACCAATTTTGGGGACGTGAGGCAGGAACTTTAAATGAGCTTAAAGTTTCGATGTGGCTTGCTGACAAAGCTAAAGAGGCAGGAATGGCTCCTGCGGGTGACAATGGAACTTTTTTCCAGTATTTTGATATGTACAGACATCAGGTCATTCCTCAAAGTACTGTAAAAATAGGTAACACGACTTTAAAATTATGGAAAGATTTCCTCGTTGCTGAGCCCGTAAATGCTAATTTGGATACTGATATTGTATATGCCGGAAATACAGAACCTGAAGATTTATCAAAACTCGATCTTAAGGGTAAAGTTCTTGCTGTAAATGCATCTGATAAAAATATTGAAAAGGAAATGACCCTTTTTGTAAGAAGGTATCCCGGATTTGTAAGAACAAAATATTATAACACAGCACTGAGCCTTGGTGCTAAAGCCATTATCTTCATCACTGATGATACTTCGGAAAAAAGTTGGGTAGAAATTCTTCCTCAAATGACGAGAGGTTCCTACGGAGTTGAGGGGTTGAGAGAAACCATCACTAATAATATTCCTGTTCTATGGATCAAAAGAGAAAATGCAAACTGGGTGAAAAACAACCCTAAGATCTCCATAAACCTGATCACTGAAACTTATAAATACCCTTCCGTTAATGTAATCGGGAAAATTGAAGGAACAGATCCTAAATTGAAAAATGAATATGTTTTAATGAGTGGACATCAGGATCATGATGGAATCAGGCATCCTGTAAAAAACGACACCATTTACAATGGCGCCGATGATAATGCCAGCACGTGTGTCGCTATATTAGCTATGGCAAGGGCTTATAAAAAACAACCTGGTAAGAGAAGTATTCTTTTTGTTTTCCATGGTGCCGAAGAAAGAGGTTTGCTGGGATCGAGATGGCATGCATCGCATCCTGTTGTTCCAAAAGAGCAGATTGTTGCTGTATTAAATGGTGATATGATCGGAAGAAACAGCCTTGAAGAAGCTGCTTTATTAGGCGGAAATGCTCCACACAAAAACTCTGAAGAATTGGTAAAAATGGCTGAAGATGCCAATAATGAAAGCACAAAATTCAGATATCTTAAAGACTGGGACTCTCCCAGCCATGCGGAATATTTCTATTTTAGGAGTGATCATCTTCCGTATGCTAAAGTTGGAATTCCGGCTATATTCTTTACGAGTGTTTTACATGATCAGTATCACACACCACAGGATGAATCGGAAAATATTAATTACAAAAAACTATATAAAATGACGGAATGGATGTACAGAACTTCTTGGAAAGTTGCCAATGAAACTGAACGCCCTAAGCTTATCCCGAATTTTATACTGGAAAGATAAAATACTGGCTTGAAAATAGAGCTTGAAAACTTTGCGCTGGATTTTTTTCAACGCAAAGTTTTTTTTATAACACCTTTTAAAATTCAAGCAATCATAAAAATCAAAGATTTTAAAAAAAATTAGGTATACTTCTTATGCAGCATTCTGGTACTTAAAATAACTCAAGTGTTTAAAAACTTTTGTGACTTTTGTGGTTTTATTTTTAACTATAGATCATTCAGATTTCGTCATTGCGAGCTAAAGGCGAAGCAATCCCTTACAATAACGGCTTCAATTTGTGAGAGATTGCTTCGTCGCTTCACTCCTCGCAATGACGACACTAAAATTCTGGCGCCTTTAAAAAAACTTTTGCACCTTTGCGATTAACCAAATCTTTTATCAGTAATTTCCATGCAAGAACACCTCCAGTGTTTTCTTTGCTTCCGCAACATCATGTACCCTGAGGATTTTAGCTCCCTGTTTTAAAACTTTTAAATGTAGTTTTTGCGTTTCTTCATTGATATCCAAAGGAGATTTTCCAAGTGGTTTATAAATAAAAGACTTTCTTGAAATACCAATTAATAGAGGGAATTTTCCAAATCCAAGAAATTCTACTTCATCAAGCATTTTCATTTGATCTGCTACCGTTTTCCCAAAACCAAAACCTGGATCCAATAGAATATCTTTTACCCCTTTTTGTAGAAGTTCATTTGTCTTTTCACTAAAATATCTATTTACTTCCAATGTAATATCCTCAAATTTCTTTTTGTCATGCATTGTTTCATAAGAAGGATTTACGTGCATTAATAGATAAGGAAGTTGAGTTTCTGCTACGGTGTCGAACATCCTCCCATCAAACTGACCTCCTGAAATATCGTTGATCAAATCAATTCCTTCATTAAAGCCAAATTTTACGGTTTCAGAATAAAATGTGTCCAGTGAGATCAATGCTTCCTGAAATTCTTTTTTGATCCTAGAAATCAGGTTTCCTAATCTTTTAATCTCCTCATCACTACTAAGAAACTCTGCATTTGGACGAGTCGACTGAGGACCTATATCAATTAATTCTGCACCATCTTTTAGCAATTTCTCAGCATGTTCTAAAGCCGATTTTTCATTATTAAATTTCCCGCCATCAGAAAAAGAATCTGGAGTAAGATTTAAAATCCCCATAATCTTAGGGCTCGTTAAATCTATAAGTTTACCGTTACAGTTGATGGAGTGATTGTTCATAAATGATAATTGATACGTTATAGTTGATATGATGTCTGATTATCAGTTGTATTTTGTTAAAATTTCATATTTTAAACATTAATAATCACACACTATTTTATGTTGTACAAAAGTAAAAACTAAAACCTAATTCCTGCAACCTAATACCTAATTTTGTATATTTGGGCTATTAAGAGAATTTATGTTAAAAACTTCAGTACAGTTCGGGAAAATTATCAGTCAGTGTCGCGATCTTTTCAGTAAAAAACTACAGGATTACGGTGCAGCATGGAGGGTCTTAAGACCAAGTTCAATTACGGATCAGATTTATATTAAAGTCAATAGGGTCCGTACCCTGCAGATGACTGATAAAAAAATGATAGAGGAAAGTGAAGAAGATGAATTTATCGCGATCGTGAACTACTCCATTATCGGACTTATTCAGCTTGAAAAAGGTCTTTCTAATGATTTCAACGAAAACAATGAAGAAATTCTAAGTCTTTATGATAAATATTCATCTGAGGCTCAGGCATTAATGGAAAGAAAAAACCATGACTATGGTGAAGCATGGAGAGATATGAGAATTTCTTCAATTACGGATCTGATTTATCAAAAGGTTTTAAGAACTAAACAGATTGAAGACAATCAAGGAAAAACGATTGTTTCTGAAGGCTTGGATGCGAACTATTTTGACATGTTGAATTATGCTGTTTTCTGCCTTATAAAATTCTCTGAAAAAGAAAACAATTTCGAACCTAAAACTATTTAAAATGATCAAAGGTGTACTTCGTTTTATTATTGCTGTTATTTTCATCCTTTCAGGTTTTGTAAAAGCAGTGGATCTGGTAGGTTTTTCCTTTAAAATGGAAGAATACTTTTCACCCTCTGTTTTCAATATGCCTTTTCTGGAAAAGTTTGCTTTACTCTTTTCTATCATTGTGGTCGTCCTGGAGCTTTTCCTTGGATTTATGCTTTTAATAAAATTAAAACTCAAGTTCACTTTATCAGCATTAATTGTACTTTGTATATTCTTTGGGTTCCTTACATTCTATTCAGCCTACTTTAATGTAGTAACAGATTGCGGATGTTTTGGGGATGCTATAAAATTTACTCCTTGGCAGAGCTTTGTTAAGGACGTTGTACTTCTGGTAGGACTTATTATTCTGTTTGTTTTATACAGAAAAGAGTTCGTTAAAAAAGATGAATATAGCAATACTGTAAAAAAATCTCCTGCAAAATATAAATACTATATTTTAGGCGCTTTCGCTCTTGTTATGATCTATATTATGGCACAAGGACTTATGCATGAGCCTACGATCGATTTCCGGGATTATAAAATAGATACAGATCTCAAGAGTGAAAAAGAAAAAATCAATAAAAACCCTTCTGAATACAAAACGTTCTACTCTCTTAAAAACCAAAAGACGGGAGAAGTTTTAAAGGTAAATCAGGATGATTACATTAAAGAAACAAAATATTGGGCTGAAGGTTCGCCGTGGAAAATTGAGGAAGGAAAGAACGAATCTATTCTTGTAAAAGAAGGTTATAAATCTGAAATTGTTAAATTTAAAATTGAAGACCCGACAGGACTTGAGGTTACGGATGAAATTATTAAAGCTCCTAAAGCAATTTTAGTATTCTCTTATCATCCAAAAGAAGTTTCTTCGGAATTACTTCAAAAAATTGAAGCCAAAGTGAACGCTCAAAAAGGCGCATTAATTTATGGTGTTTCAACAGAGCCCAGTACATTCAAAACAATTAAGAATGTAATGATGGATGGAACAGCCATCAAAACGATTGCCAGAAGTAATCCATTCGTATTGATATTAGAAAACGGAAAAATTGTAGACAAACAGCCTGCAAAAGATTATATTAAATAAATAATATGATGAATAATGAAATACATGAAGTGTTCATCACCAACATTCAACTTTAAACACTAAACTTTAACTCAACAAATGCAAAAATCAAATAAATCAATCGCCGGATACCACCTGTTAATGATTCTATCTTCTGTAGACGGAGAATTTGCTCCTGAAGAAGGAATGCTTGTTCAACAATATTTAGCTGATGAATTTCCATTTAAAATGAATTTAGACAATGAATTGGAAACGATTGCTCTACTTCAACCTGAAGAATGGAAAGATCATTTCGAATTCCACGCACGTTGTTTTCATGATGATTCTACGGAAGAGGAGCGCGTAAAATTTGCGAAATTTGCCAAAACACTTATAAAAGCTGACAACAAAGTAACCGACGAAGAGCATACTTTCTATAAGCTTTTAAAGAATATGTGGCATTTAAGCTAAGCACCAAGACACACAAAAAAACAAAATATTAACATGAAAAAATTTTATCTAGGATTATTAATCATGAGTGCTTCCACAATTCAATCTCAAAAATTTCCTGACCTTAAAGCTCCTATTGCCGAAAAAAAGGAACATATTAGGACTATACATGGTGATAAAGTAAATGATCCGTATTACTGGATGATCGACTATTTCAAGAAAGGAAAAGATTCAACGAAAGTTGTTGATTATTTAAAGGCAGAAAATTCCTATTGGGAGGGGATGATGAAAGATACAGAACCTTTCAGGGATAAGCTTTTTCAGGAAATGAAATCTAGGATCAAAGAAAAAGATGAGTCTGTTCCCTCTTTCAAAAACGGATATTATTACTATACCCGTACTGAAGAAGGAAAACAGTATTTCAAATATTGCCGAAAGAAAGGAAATCTAAAAGCCTCTGAGGAAGTTCTACTGGATGTAGATCAGCTAGCAGAAGGTCATCCTTATTATTCTGCTTCAGGATTTAGTATAAGCCCGGACAACACTAAATTAGTTTACGGTGTAGATGATGTTTCAAGAAGACAGTATAAATTGTTTTTAAAGGACCTTTCAACAGGAAAAACTGTAGATCTTGGCATTAAAAATACCGAAGGTGATGCCGTATGGGCTAATGACAATAAGACCATTTACTATACTGAAAACAATCCGGTAACCTTATTATCTGAAAAGATCAAAAGACATACATTGGGGACGGATCCAGGCAAGGACGTCGTGGTTTATGAAGAAAAAGACAAATCCAATTATATCGGAGTAGGAAAATCAAAGAATGAAAAATTCATTATGATCTACTCTGCAGCAACCACTTCATCTGAGACAAGATACCTGAACGCTGATGATCCTAATGGAACATTTAAAGTTTTTCAGCCAAGAATAAAGGATGTATTGTATGATGTAACTCCTCTAGAAGATAAATTCCTGATCACAACGAATAAAGATGCTTTAAACTTTAAAGTCGTAGAAACACCTTTAGACAAAACAGGTGTTGAAAACTGGAAAGATTTCATCCCACACAGAAAAGATGTACTGATGCAGGGAATCAGTGAATTCAAAAACTATCTGGTTTTCAGCGAAAGACAGAATGGACTTTCCCAACTGGTGATCTATGACCGAAAAACCGGTAAAAAGGAGTTTGTGAAATTTGATGAGCCTACTTATACAGTATCTCCTTCAGGAAATCCAGAATATAATACAGACAATTTCCGTTTCGGATATACCTCTATGATCACACCCAATTCTCAATTTGAGCAGGATCTTAAAACCGGAAAAAGAACATTACTGAAACAACAGGAAGTTCTGGGAGGTTATAATAAAGAAAATTATGTAACTGAAAGACTTTTCGCTACAGCAAAAGACGGCACTAAGATCCCTCTTTCCATTGTTTACAAAAAAGGATTTAAGAAAGACGGAAACAGTCCTTTATTGCTTTATGCTTATGGCTCTTATGGAAACTCTTCGAATGCATCATTCAGCAGCCCCAGACTAAGTCTTTTAGACAGAGGTTTCGTTTATGTGATGGCACACATCCGTGGAGGTCAGGAAATGGGCAGACAATGGTATGAAGACGGTAAAATGATGAAAAAGAAAAATACTTTTACTGATTTCATTGATGCCGGAGAATATTTAGTTAAAGAAAAATACACTTCTCCAAAACATATGTATGCTCAAGGAGGAAGTGCAGGAGGTTTGCTAATGGGAGCTATCGCTAATATGAGTCCGAATTTATGGAATGGCGTCATTGCTCATGTTCCGTTTGTAGATGTAGTGAACACAATGCTTGACGAAAGCATACCATTGACAACCAATGAATATGATGAATGGGGAAATCCTAACAATAAGGAAGCCTATTTCTACATGAAATCTTATTCTCCATATGAAAATGTAGAAAAGAAAAATTACCCTAATCTTTTGGTAACAACCGGTTTGCATGATTCTCAGGTACAATATTTTGAGCCTGCAAAATGGGTAGCTAAATTAAGGGATATGAAAACCGATAAAAATATACTGTTCTTAAAAACAGATATGGCTTATGGTCATGGTGGTGCATCAGGAAGGTTTGATTACCTGAAGGATACTGCTCTGGTCTATGCTTTTATGTTTAAACTAGAAGGAATTAACAAATAATTTATGAAAGAATTAATTACCTTATCTCTACTTTTAGTGGGAATAGGGATAACAGCCCAACAAAAGGATTTTGATCCTAACATGATAGGATGCTATAAAGGTTCTGAGAGCAATCAACAAGTAGAAGGTTTTTCAAAATATTGGGTTTCATGCAGACTTGAAAAAGGAAAAAGTATACTTATGTTTGTTGCCATTGACAAAGATGGCAATGTAACTCAGGAGACCGAAAATGGTAGCTGGTGGACTAAAGATGGTAAATATTATGAGCTTCATAAATATGACAATGTCACTGATGTATATAATTATAAGGTACTGGATAATGGTGACGTCAACTTTCAATCAATCGAATTAATGGGTAAAAAAGATACTACTTATACATTCACTGATACTAAAATAGAAGAAGATTAAAATAAGAATAATTATGAGAAGAAAAATAGTTGCAGGAAACTGGAAAATGAACAAAAATGTAATTGATGCTCAGCAATTAATGATCCAATTACTAAGCTATAAAAACACTAGTACGACCAATTGTGAGATTTGGATTGCACCACCATCTTTGTATCTTATGATGGCAAAGGACATCTATGAAAAGGATGAAATAGGTGTTTTCTCCCAGGATATGAGTGAATATGAAAGTGGCGCTTACACGGGAGAACTCTCTGCGGATATGTTGGAATCTATTGATGTAACCGGTTCTTTGATCGGACATTCTGAAAGAAGACAATACCATGGGGAAACTGATTCACACTGTAACAGAAAAGTAAAATTAGCACTAGATAAAGGTTTAATCCCTGTATACTGCAACGGAGAAACTCTTGAGCAAAGAAAAGCAGGACAACATTTTGAAGTGGTTAAAAACCAGACTGAAGTTGCTTTGTTTACACTTTCTGCTGAAGAAATCAAAAAAGTAGTCATCGCTTACGAACCTGTTTGGGCAATTGGAACAGGAGAAACAGCAAGCCCTGAACAGGCTCAGGAGATCCACGCTCATATCAGAAGTATTATTGCAGCAAAATATGGACAGGAAGTAGCTGATGAAGTTTCTATCCTTTACGGAGGTTCTGTAAAACCTGATAATGCAAAAGAGATCTTCTCTCAACCGGATATTGATGGTGGATTAATTGGTGGAGCCGCTTTAAAGCTAGAAGATTTCTCTAAAATTATTGAGGCTTTTAACTAGTATAGATATTAGGTAAGATTATATGTCCTGGCTAAAGCCATTGGAATATATAATTAAAAAAAGGGCTAAAGCCCACTCCTATTGAAAAATATCACGGAAATAAAAAGCGGCGGAATTTCATTCCGCCGCTTTTCTTTTTTAAAAAATCTAATTATTGAATATCGACAACATACATCGTTCCTTTATCTACTTTTCCTGTTTTTGGTAGAATCTTAGCTTTTGGATTTCCGTTTCCATCATCGGTAACACCGAAATCATCATCATTGAAAACAGCAAGCTTGTTTCCTCCCAAATAAACTATTCCCTCAAATTTATCATGTTCATAACCTATTTTTGTAACCAGGTCTACCGCCAGTGCTTTAGAAACAGGCTGCAATCCAGCAGATGCAATCTCAGCCCACGTTGACTGTTCTAGAGCTTTTCCATTAATTTTCAATCCATCAACAGCTGCAAGATCAGGTCCATTAACATCTGATGCACCTGTCAGATTAATCTTGTATACTTTTTTCAACCCGCCCTGTGATCCAAATTTTCCATCTCTTTCGATGACTAGAAACTCAGTATTGCTAATTGCTGTAATGTCGCATACAGAATCAGAAGCTCCGCCATCCTGTTTGTATAAGTATTGTTTTGTCTGTCCCGTTGCAAGATCAAACGTTACGATTCTCGTTAAAGTAGTATTGGTCGCTAAAACTTTTGTAGGAACATACATCGTTGACTGCATAGTGCCCACCAACATTTTTCCGTCTGGTGTCATACACATGCCTTCCATCCCTCTGTTGGGTCTTCTTTTTGCAAATACGGCAGGCAGTTTTCTGTTTCCTGTATTCACTCCGATCGGGCTGATTCGCTCCATTTCAACACCATCTGCATTGTAATGCACAATGTGAGGACCATATTCATCAGAAACCCAGAATGTACCATCAGGCGCAGCCACAATACTTTCACTGTCTAATCCATAATTATCCGTCCCTAAAACATTACCATTAACACCATAAGCAATTTCACCTGTACTTCCCATTCCCTGAGGATTTGGAAGCCCGGTGATAGGCTGCCCGGAAGGATTCTTAAGTTTGATGTATTTAATAACCTCAATATTTCCTTCAGCATTGATCTTAAAATGCATTATTGTTGGTGTAAAGTTGGGAATCAGAAATTTTATCCCATCCAAATAGGCTGTATTGGGACCACGATCCGTAATCACATAAAATTCTCCTTTTCTGGTTGGGTGGGCTGTGGCACCAGAACCAAAACCGCCGTTAATAACCGCTACTCCATTTACCGTAGCTACTGTGGTAAAAGGAAATTCCTGAGGTAGTTTAGAATAATTGATATCCTGATTGCTTACCATATCGTCACTATCATTGCAAGACCATAAAGCACCAAGGATAAGAGATGAAAGAAGAAGTTTTTTCATGTTTACTTTTTATGGTTGCGAATGTAAACAGCAAGTGTGAACTTATCTTGAATTGAATGATAATTGTATTTTAAATATTGCTTAATTTCCTTTGTCTTGAAATCGGAGATTCGACGAAGAAATCAAAGATTTTTTAGAAACTTATGTATATACTTCTTATACAGTATTCTGCAGTGAAAATAGAAGATTCTAAAAACTTTTGTGGCTTTGGTGGTTTGAGTAGAATAATGTTCTCGATATATTTTTCTCCTGAACTACGTTCGCAGGATTACATCCTGTATTGAGAAAAACACTCGAACTGACGGTAAATCGAATATCTCTCAGTAAATTGAAACCCTAAAAAAGAAAAGCGCACCTATTGGCACGCTTTCATTAGTATTTTAAAGAAAATTATTTCTTCTCTTTAGATCTTTGTAAAACCTCATCTACCATTCCGAAGTTTTTAGCTTCTTCAGAAGTCATCCAGTAATCTCTGTCAGAAGATTTTTCAACCCACTCATACGTTTGTCCTGAATGTTCGGCAATGATGTCATAAAGCTCTTGCTTTAATTTCAACATTTCTCTTAAGTTGATCTCCATATCAGAAGCAACACCTTGTGCGCCACCTGAAGGCTGGTGGATCATTACTCTTGAGTGTTTAAGAGCAGAACGCTTTCCTTTTTCTCCTGCAACCAATAATACAGCTCCCATTGAAGCAGCAATACCCGTACAGATCGTTGCTACATCAGGTTTAATGATCTGCATGGTATCATAAATACCTAAACCGGCATATACACTACCACCAGGAGAGTTGATGTAGATCTGAATGTCTTTTGAAGGATCAGCACTTTCTAAGAATAAAAGCTGTGCTGTTACGATGTTAGCCACCTGATCATCAATTCCAGTTCCCAGGAAAATAATTCTGTCCATCATCAAACGAGAGAAAACGTCCATCTGAGCAACGTTTAATCTTCTCTCTTCCATAATATAAGGTGTAAGATTTGTTGGACCATACATTCCCATATACTGATCGGTAACCAAACCGCTGTTTCCTAAATGCTTTACAGAGAAATCTCTGAATTCTTTTTTAATGTCCATATTTCTATTGGTATTATTTTAAATTTTTCTAAAGTTTAAATTACAACTTTTATTCCTAAAATTTTATAGGACTTTTTGTCAGGAATACCTCATCTATCCATCTACAGTTTGTCTGAATATTACTTCTTTCGGTCTCTATAAATACCTTTAATAGGTGAATATTCGATCATATCGCTGAGTTTCATTGAAGCCTGTTTCAGTAAGGTGATCTTTTTAATCAACTCAAAATATTTCTCTTCATCAGTACCACTATGCTGATCAAGTTCCTTTGCTGTTTCTTTGATCAGATAATCGATATATCTGTATTTATGTAATAATACGTCTCCTTTGATCTGCTCTGCCACTTTATCACCATAATTGGGTGGAAAAATATTTCTGGAGGCCCAATCTTCAAGCTCATCTAAAGGAATCAATGCATCTACAACCTTAGCCGTAATTTCTTCGTTCATAAAAGTTACAAAAAAGTTTCCACTTCTAAGCTCATCCTGCTGAATCCCCTCTCTTACCTGATTAATGATGATTTCATTTCCCTTCACTAAAAACTCATATTGTTCTTCCTCAAAATGATGAAGAATCTCTTCAATCACTGTAATCTGGTACTCCTGATCCTTGTCATCAGTTCGTTTTAAAACAATATCGCCAAACATCAGCATATGATCAACAAGTTTACTTTCCATAAACAGGACATCATATAAAAAGGGATCACCTTTGTCTTCATCAAGAGGCACAAGATCCATCTTTATGGGAGTATGTTCCTTCTGTTGCTGAACGTGCTGGGTTTGATTCTGAGTGATCTGACGCTGAACATCCAGCTCATTAAATAAACTCTGTTCAGAAAGTCCGAACTTATTGGAAACCTCTTTTAAATAAACTTCTCTTTTAAGAGCATTCTGAACAAATCCTACTGATTTTACAATATTCCTGATTGCTTCAGCCTTTTTAATGGGATCGTTTCCTGCTTCTTTTAAAAGTATTTCAGCTTTAAAATCAATAAAATCCATCGCTTCATTCTCGATGAACTTTTCCACATAATCCTGCGGATGCTTTCTGGCAAAAGAATCGGGGTCATCCCCTTCCGGGAATAACAATACACGAATATTCATTCCTTCCGTAAGCAACATATCGATGCTTCGGAAACTGGCTTTAATCCCTGCGTTATCTCCGTCGAAAAGGATGGTTACATTTTCTGTAAGCCTTTTGATGAGTTTGATCTGCTCTGTCGTCAAAGAAGTTCCTGAGCTTGCCACGACATTTTCAATCCCCGACATATGAAGTGAGATCACGTCCATATATCCTTCTACCAGAAGACAGATGTTTTTTCTGGAAATCGCCTGTTTACTTTGATTTAAACCATAAAGAACATTTGATTTGTGATAGATCTCGGTTTCCGGAGAGTTGAGGTACTTGGCTGTTTTAACATTATTCTTAAGAATTCTTGCTCCAAAACCCAGTACCCGGCCTGAAAAACTATGAATAGGAAAAATTACTCTTTCACGAAAGCGGTCAATACCATTCGGAGCATTTTCCGGGAAAATTGAAAGTCCTGATTTCTCTAAAATATCTTTAGCATATCCTTTTTCTAAAGCATACGCTGTAAAAGCATTTTTCTGTTCCGGAGAATATCCAAGCTGGAATTTCTTGATGATATCATCCTTTAGCTCACGCTCTTTAAAATAGGCAAAACCAATTGATTTACCTTCTTCAGCTTCCCAAAGAAAATTCTGAAAATAATCATTCGCAACTTCATGAATTTTATACAGCAGGTCTCTTTCAGACTGTGCATTTTTAGCTTCTTCAGAAAACTCCCGCTGATCTTCTTCAATTTCAATTCCATATTTCTTTGCTGCATGGCGAAGTGCTTCAGGATAGGTAAAGTTTTCGATTTCCATAAGGAAAGAAATCGCAGTTCCTCCTTTTCCGGTTGAGAAATCTTTCCAGATCTGCTTACTGGGAGAAACAACAAAACTGGGAGATTTTTCTTCATGAAAGGGACTGAGCCCCTTGTAATTCGACCCTGCCCTCTTCAACTGCACATATTCTCCTACAATCTCTTCTACCCTGATTGTGGAGAATATCTTATCTATGGTCTGTTTGGAAATCATGATGTAAAAATAAGGAAATTTAAGTAGATGTTAGGTATCAGAAGTTAGATGTTAGACTTAGTTTAATCGAAATTCAATCTTTAAACCCTGTCATTAACTTTCCATTATTATCCACTGCTTTCAAACCTTAAAACGCTCTCATTCTATCACATCTAAACAATCCAAAAATTCCTATTTTTGCAACAAATTACTTTCATGGAATTTCATATAAAAAGTCTCGAAGACTGGCAGGGCATTGTCGAGAAGATCGTCCCTCAGTTGCAGCATAACATCTTTCTTTTAAAAGGAAATCTGGGAGCCGGAAAAACAACGTTCACCCAGTTTTTGCTTAAAAACCTGGGAAGTAAGGATGAGGTTAACTCCCCTACTTACTCTATCGTCAATGAATACAATACACCGAAAGGTAAGGTATATCACTTCGATCTTTACCGGTTAAAAAATATTGAAGAGGTTTACGATATTGGTATTGAAGAATATCTTGACAATGCTTTTTTATGTATTATAGAATGGCCTGAAGTGTATGAAGAAGAGCTGTATGGTTTAAAATATCATAGTATGAGCATTCTGAATACCGGAGAAAACAGAGAAATTACATTCGAGTAAATATTATGTATCTTTGCTTACTAAATTTCATTGTAAAACAATTATCTGTAAGACATAATTAATGTAAAGAATGAGTACTACAAATATTTTCACTCCTTTTACTGAAGAAGAATTAATGCCGAAAGAGGAAAAATTGGAAGTTATAAAAAAGGGCAAACAATTTAGCATTGGTATTCCTAAAGAAACGTGTCTTCACGAAAGAAGAACCTGTATAACACCAGATGCAGTACAGGTATTGGTAGATCACGGTCATGAGATCATCATTGAGGCCGGAGCCGGAGAAGGTTCTTTTTTTACAGATTTACAGTATTCTGAATCAGGGGCAAAGATCACTACGGATCCTAAAGAAGCTTTCGGACAGGATTTAATTTTAAAAATCAATCCACCTACAGAGGAGGAAATTGATTTTATGAAGCCTAATACCTATCTGGTTTCTGCTCTTCAGATCAATTTAAGAGAAAAAGAATATTTCTTAAAACTGGCTGAGAAAAAAATCAATGCTATAGCTTTCGAGTTTATCATTGATGAATATAAACAGCTTGCTTTGGTACGATTGGTAGGTGAAATTGCCGGAACTGTTTCTATATTATATGCTTCAGAATTACTGGCATTGTCCAATGGATTAATGTTAGGTGGAATTACTGGGGTGCGACCTTCAGAGGTTCTTATTCTCGGTGCAGGAATCGTAGGTGAGTTTGCTACAAAAGCTGCCATCGGACTTGGAGCAAGTGTAAGGGTTTTTGACAACTCACTTTCAAAATTACGAAGACTTCACACGATAGTTGACAGCAGAGTTCCGACCTCTATTATCGATCCTAAAGAACTTGGCAAAGCATTAAGACGTGCCGATGTTGTGATCGGAGCGCTTCCAAGATTAAATATGCAGCCTATCGTTACCGAAGATATGGTGATGAAAATGAAAAAAGGGAGTGTGATCATTGATATTACGATTGATAATGGTAAAGTAATCGAGACATCAGAGCTTACTACTATGGAAGAGCCTTATATTATCAAACATGGTGTTATCCATTGCGGACTTCCTAACCTGACTTCAAAAATGCCCAGAACAACGACAAAGGCTATTTCTAATTTCTTCCTGTCTTATATTTTAAATTACGACGAAGAAGGTGGTTTCGAAAACATGCTGATCCGCAAAAATGAAATGAAGCAGAGTCTTTATATGTATAAAGGAAGACATACCAAAAAAATTATCTGCGACCGTTTCGGACTTACTTATCATGATATCAATCTTTTAATTTTCTAATGAAAAAACTGAAGTTCTATTTAGTAGGCCTTATTCCGGGGCTTATCATTGTATTTTTTATTTTAAACAAGAAAGGCGCAAGCTGTACAGGTTATCTACCCAACAGCCGTGTGATCGCTGAATCACTTTCAAAGGATTTTAAGTATTCTGAAAGTTTCACCACTGAAATGAAAACCTATAAGATTGATGAAAAGTTTTTAAAAGACAGCATCATCACTAAAGGAAAGGTGGATTTTGATAGAAGCCACGCTCAGAAGAAACCTTGTCCGAGCTATATTTTGGTTTATCCTGAAACGAATCCTACCTACGAAATAGAGTACGAAAAATGTGAGGAAACCCTTATGTTGAACGGCCTGAAAAAATTGAAATAAACAATTATATTCAAAGAAAACGGTAATGGACGGCAACTACTATATGATTCATGATTATCTGATATTCATTGGAGTTTTTGCCATTTTCTTTTTTCTTACGGTAAGCATTTATCTGTTTGGTCAGAATAAAAAATACAAACAGCGGAATACCAAACTTTCTGAAACCAATAAATTAATCGAACAACGGTTGAATGAGGTTCAGCTGGAACATATCGGTACCAAGCTTAATCCGCACCTGTTTAAAAACATCCTTAATTCAGTTCAGTCACATGCCTATCAGACCTACATGTCTCTGGACAAGTTGGCGAACGTTCTGGATTATATTTTATATGAAAGCAACAACAAATTTGTAAGCCCGAAGGAAGAGCTCACTTTTGCATTGAGCCTTATTGAAATCAATAAGATCAAGATCAACCCTCTTTTTGACTTTAGAATCAAATCTAAAATCGATAAATCGGATCGTATTTTTGAGGAGAAGGTTTTTGCCCCGCTCATTTCTGTTGATCTTATTGAAAACGCTTTTAAACACACCGATTTCTTAGCTCAGGATTCATTTATATCCATTCAGTTGGAGCTTCAAGATGGCATCTATACAATGAAGGTAAGCAATAAAGCTTCCCTGAAAACGGTTTTAGAAAAAGAAAAAAGCGGTTTTGGAAGTCAGTCTTTAGATCAGAGATTGAAAATGATTTACAATACCCACTATCAGCTTCATAAAAGTTCAAAAAACGGTATCTTCACCGCAGAATTACAAATCAATTTAGGAGAATTCTATGATAAAATGCGTTATTCTTGATGATGAATTGCTGGCAATAAGTTATTTAAAACTTCTATGCGAACAGATCGATAATGTAGAGGTCGTAAAGGCGTTCAACGACCCTAAGATCTTTCTCAGTGAAATCAACTCCATCGATTGCAATGTTTGCATCTTAGATATTGAAATGCCTGGAATGACAGGTCTTCAGGTAGCGGAACTCATCTCTGATTCAAAAAAAATCATTTTTACCACTGCCTATAAGGAATATGCTGCTGAAGCCTTTGACCTTAATGTGGTGGACTACGTACGGAAACCGATCAAAAAAGAAAGACTGATACAAGCTTTTGAAAAAGCAAAAGAGCTGGTTGCTGCTCCACAGAAAAAAGACTTTATCGAGTGGAATACCAATATTGGGAAAACCATTATTTTCACGGAACAGATCGCTTATATCAAAACGTCCGAGATTGACAGCCGTGATAAGGATATTGTCCTCAATGACGGTACGAATATCGTTTTGAAAAACCTTAATTTCAAAAATCTTTTGGAAATGCTTCCCGCTAAAGGTTTTGCCCAGGTCAACAAAAAAGAGATCATTGCACTGTCTGCCATAAAAGTATTTTCAACCAACGAAATTATTACAACGATGCAAACAGAAGACGATAATTTCCTTAAACTGCAAATTGGAGATACCTACAAAAATTCTTTAATGGAAATGTTTGGAAAGTAGATCTTTCAAAGAATTTGGTTTTCACTGCAGAATTCAGCCGTTTCATTACAAGTCCCTATTTAAAACGTTTTGTCGATGTATTTTTGCATCTGATTAAATGATTTGATAATGAAAAGACTTCTTTATGCATGTGGAATTCTCATATCCGGCTTTTGCTTTTCTCAGGAATCTGCTCCTAAAGTTAAAGCAGCATTTTTTGACGGAGTGGCAGTAGCAGGATATGTAGATCATGGGGCATTCATCAACTTTACAGGGCCTAATATCAATGTTACCTGGCGCAACACAAAATTTATCCTGGGAATGCTTCCATCCCTGAGAATAAAAGAAGACAAGTCAGAAGGCACAAAAAACAATTTGATCACTCCCAATCTTGGAGCAGGTCTTACCTTTGTCTATAAAAAAATAGCCCTTCAGATTCCTGTGTATTATAACACCAAGACCTCCACACAAAATGGAAGCTGGAAAATGGGTATTGGCTTAGGATATTCTTTAAAATAGATTTTTCATTACATTATTTATGGCATTTATTACATTTTGCGAAAAAAAATATCTACTATCCATATATTCTTTAGAAATTTACACTAAAATAACGGTACTATGAATTGGGGGAAATACAGAAATATAATTTTTTATGCAACCACGATTGCTGTTTTCTCTTGCCTGATGTACTACTTCATTATTGAAGGACAGACATTGGAGGTAAAAGAAAACCTTGTTGTAAAAACCAATACAGGATCTACCTGGGATAACTTTGTAGAAGCCTTTAAAACAAATCTTCATCATCCATTAGCCCTTCTGCTGGCTCAGATCGTTACCATTATCCTGGTAGCCAGATTATTCGGATGGATCTGTATGAAAATAAAACAACCTACCGTAATCGGAGAAATGATTGCAGGTATTGTTTTAGGCCCCTCATTACTGGGAATGTATTTTCCTGATTTTTCAGGTTTCCTTTTCCCAAAAGAATCATTGGGTAACTTACAGTTTTTAAGTCAGATCGGATTGATCCTGTTTATGTATATCGTTGGAATGGAACTTGACCTTAGCGTTCTGAGAAAAAAGGCTCATGATGCTGTTGTGATCAGTCATGCAAGTATCATTATTCCGTTTGCATTGGGTATCGGTCTTTCCTATTATATCTATCAGGAGTTCGCTCCGGATGGTATTCAGTTTACCTCTTTTGCCTTATTCATTGCTATTTCGATGAGTATAACGGCCTTTCCGGTATTGGCAAGGATCGTTCAGGAGAGAAACCTTCAGAAAACAAAACTGGGAACCATCGTTATTACCTGTGCTGCAGCCGATGATATTACCGCATGGTGTATCCTTGCCGCAGTGATCGCTATTGTAAAAGCTGGTTCTTTTGCCAGTTCCATCTATGTGATCTTAATGGCGATCGGATATGTATTTTTCATGATCAAAATCGTAAGACCTTTCCTTAAAAGGATAGGAGATTTACAGGCTGGTAAAAACACCATCAATAAGCCGATGGTTGCCATCTTCTTTTTAACCCTTATCCTTTCTGCCTATGTGACGGAAGTTATTGGAATCCATGCTTTATTCGGAGCATTTATGGCGGGAGCGATCATGCCTGAAAATGCTAAATTCCGTACGATGTTTATCGATAAAGTAGAAGATGTTGCTTTGGTTCTTTTACTGCCTTTATTCTTTGTATTTACGGGACTTCGTACGCAAATAGGATTATTAAACGATGGTCACCTTTGGATGACTGCAGGATTTATTATTCTGATTGCCGTTGCCGGTAAGTTTGCAGGAAGTGCATTGGCCGCTAAATTCCTTGGCATCAACTGGAAGGAAAGTTTAACGATCGGTGCATTAATGAACACCAGAGGATTGATGGAATTAATCGTCCTGAACATTGGATATGACCTTGGGGTATTAGGTCCTGAGATCTTCGCTATGCTAGTCATTATGGCATTATTTACCACTTTTATGACTGGTCCGGCATTGGATTTCATCAATTATGTTTTTAAATCTAAAAAGGATGAAGTAATACCTCAGGAGCATAATGATTCCAAGTATCGTGTTTTACTCTCTTTCGATAATCCTGAATCAGGAAGTACTTTACTGAAGCTTGCCCACGATTTCACCAATAAAATGAATGGTAACAAAAGTATTACCGCAATGAATATCGCTCCGGTGGAAGAAATGCACGCTTATGAGATCAATGAATATGAGAATGAACAGTTTAAGAATGTCATAGAAACCTCCCATGACCTGAAATTGGAAGTAACTACCCTTTTCAAAGCTTCTACAGATATTGAAAATGACCTTACCAGCATCTCCAACAAAGGCAATTATGACCTTCTTCTGATCATGCTTGGGAAATCGATGTATGAAGGAAGTTTATTGGGCAGGTTATTAGGTTTCACAACGAAAATCATTAACCCTGAAAAATTATTGAATACCGTAAAAGGAAAAGGTTATATTTTCAACAACTCTCCTTTTGACGATTTTACTTTACAGATTTTAGATAAGACCAACATTCCAGTCGGTGTCCTTGTAGAAAAAGATTTCAAAAGCGCTGATAAAGTATTTGTTCCGATCTTCAATCTTAGCGATTTCTATTTATTGGAATATGCTAAAAGACTGATCAACAATAACAATTCACAGATCATTATTCTGGATGTCGCAGGACAGATCCGCAATAATATTGAAGTGAAAGAACTCATCAGAAGCATCGAACAGGTTGCACCCAATCACATCACTTTATATAACGAGAAAAAGATCGAAAAAGAATTTTTAAATTCCCAGGATCTTATGCTCATCAGCAGTAAAAGCTGGAAAGGATTGATCGATACCAAAAGTATCTGGTTATCCGATATTCCTTCAGCTCTTATTATATCTAATCCATAATTTGTTTGATCGTTACCTGTATGAGAATACAGGTATTAAAAGACCAGCTTTTGAAAGCTGGTCTTTTTTGTTTGGTTATGATAGACTGCTTAGTGGCGTAGAGGAATTGCTCTAAAAACGAGATTGTTTCTTAATATTTATAAATTTGTAGTAAATGTTTTTGCGCTCTGAATAAATATAGAGAATCTTTCACTTTTTATATTATAAAGCAATATTTTATATTTCCCATTTGTATAAACTTTGGATATTCTTCCAACGTGCTCTTTCAATAGATATTTTTCTTTATACCCTCTCTTATCCCAGTAATCGCTTAAATAATTTTTCAATTCACCTAACTCGACTTCTGATAATTTCCAATTATCAGATTCATTTCCTTCATTTTTATAAGCAGAATATATGTATATGATTTGCTTATTATCATATTCAAAGAAAAAATTATTATTATTCATTGTCCAATTTATTATCCCTTTGGGTAAAATTATTGAAAAATTAGTTGTATAATATATTTCATGATCTGTGGAAGCATTTACCTTACTTGTATACCCAAACTTATTTTCTTTATTACCATACTCAAATATCATACTGTCGTTATGTATACTGTTCGTTGATATATCTACATATGAAGCACAGGAACTCATTAGTAAAATCAGTAAAAAAAAGATTGAATATTTCATAATTATTTGTTTTTTACGTAGCTTTTTTAATACCCATAATTGCCTAGAAATTTTCTTTCTTCTTTAATGAGGTTAAAGACTTCTTGAACTGTTAGCAAACTTTGTGTTTTATTATTCCGAGCAATAAATTGAGGAAAATTTTTTGAATCGGTTTATTTTGCCATAATTAAAACACATTAATATAGTTAACAAAAAATACCACTCCATGATGAAGCAGCATTTGTTTTATGATCAGTTATTTTAATAACAAATTATTTTTCAGATCTCGATTTCTCCAATTCCTGTTTCAGGAATTCAACCTGTTCTTTCAGCATTTTAATATAATCCTGTAGGTTATCCATGATCTGATTGGGAACGTTATAGTAATTGTAATTTATCCCTGCAGCATTATCACTAAAGTTTTCATTATTCTGCACTACAGCAGGAGTTCTTTCTTCCTTAATTTCTTCCACTGGAACTTCTAAAGCTTTAGCCAGTTTTTCCCATTCATCATCATATATTTTCACATCTCCATTTTCCTTTCTGCAGTAATTAGAAACATCTGTTGATAAGATGTTCGACATGTATTCCTGAGTATATCCTCTTTGCTTTCTTAGACTTTTTAGCTTTTCCATAGTGATCTTAAATGTGCTTTGTACAAATATAAAGAAAATTGTGGTTTGTCGTTTTATTGTGGATTATTAACTACCCTAAAAATAAATATTCCTTTGTTAAAAACTTAGAAACATTGTCATGCTCATTCCCTTCCCATTCTACTTATCTTGAAAACTTATTCACTTTTTTGGATTCCGTATATTTATGCTTATTTCTACCGTTAAATAAGGTGTTAAAAACATTTATTAAAAATAAGGAAACAACAATATAGAGGTATCTCACATTTAAATCATTCTGCGAATACGCAGAACGATATCTCTCATTGATCCATTTTTTTAGTTCCGTTTTAGATTTAGCTAAATCCTTTATATTTTCAGCTTCTTTAATAAAATCATCATGCTTGATTTGAGTTAGAATAGGCATTGTGTTTATTCTAAAGAAAACTAAATCCACCAGTAGATATGCTAGTAATAAAATAGATATAGTATTCGTAATTATTTTTATTTTTCTCATAAGATTATAGTTTATCTATCTTTCTTTTCCCATTACTAAGAGACGAACTTATATCAATAACAAAATCGACCTGATATTACCATTTATTAGCCAGATATTCATCAAATGGCGTGCTCCAAAACCAAGGAGGTGAGCAGAATCCTGTTAATTCAGAGAGAATATGCTGCATTCTTTCTTCAAAAAGTGGATCACTTCCATAATTATCATCATCATATTCAATATGTTTATCATTGATCAATTTTTTAAAATCATCATTTAAAATCAAGCCTTCATCTCTAAGTTTGTTTATCTGTGTGAAGAAACTATGCGCTAATGTTCTAAAATCATTATTATCTGAAGTTGATACTGTTTTAAAGTCTAACCTTTCAAATAAAAAATTTAATTGGTTTATCATTTTATTGGTTTCCATAATGATGCTCTTGATTGTATTTGAAATCTAGATTATTTACTATTATCTCCCCACGCTGGCGCGAGCGTCACGCTCGTTGCCTATTCATTAATTACAAATTTAACTCTATTTCCAAAATTTCCTGATCATCATTATAGTAATTTCTTGCACTACTATATTTCCATGCATAAGGCTCTGTTACAAAACCACGTTCAATAGGATTCTGATGGGTGTAATTTAATTTTTGTTCAAAAACCTTTAATATTACTTAATTCTAAAGAAATAGTATTTGTATAATTCTAAAAACATAGCTAATAAAAATCCGAGAAAGTATACCTTCCCGGATTTATTTATAGATTAATCTTTATTCGGACACGAGCGTGACGCTCGCGCCAGCAAGGGGGAGAAATCAGAAGGGTTTTTAAGCTGACTGTAAAAATCCGTAAAGAAACTGGTGAATGAGCCTTCATCGGCATCAATACTGATCATTTGTTGGGAATCTGTATTTCTAGGTAAAACTTCTTTGAGATTGCCTTCTTTATCAACACCCTGAACAAGTCCGATGGTATTGATCGTATTGTTTAATACCAGTAAAGTATCTTTTACTTTTTCTACCCTATCATTTACACTATTTTCTTTTTCCATTTTTTCATTACATAAGTGAATAAAGTTATAAAGCAATAAGGCTTTAATGAATGTAGAAAGTAAAATGTAGTATTGTTTGGCTATAAATGTCTCAAATTTTATAATTAAAAAAACCTCAAGATTATGAGAGCCCTTATAGATCAATTTATATTTAAAAATGTTTCATTAAAATTTGTCATAGAATACACCAGCATTAGGAAGATTTTAAGAGAGACTTACAAAATAATAAGCTAATTGGGGTTTGTGAAAAGCAGTCCCGGATTTGTCCCTATATTTATTAATAAAAGCCACCAAGTTGTCCGCTTTTTTTTCTTTTAAATGTCTGAGTGATGATGCTTTCTATATCTATAGAAAGCCTTTTATGATAGACTTTGTACTGTTTAGGTACCCTGCAAAATAAAGTTCTGTCTCTGTTTTTGTATACCCACCCAGGTGATTATGCAGGCAAGTCGAAAAAGGATTCAAACCGGCATTGCCTATGCACGTTCCGGAAAAGAGCTAACAGAAACAAAGGGCTCTTTATAAAACAGAGAATTTGGAAAGCAGGTATGTAAGTCATGGGCTTCATTTGTACAGCAGGAGGCATATCGATTTCTGCATCAAACAACAGCCGGGCACACTTATTCTTAAAAATCAGGAAGAGAAGATAGGAATTGCAGACCAAAATAAAATACAAAGCAGAAATGGCTGGTATCGAATTAATCATTGGAAAACTGGAAAAAAATTACGAGGGTACTTGTACATCCACAAGTTGCGGTCATGAACACTCACTGAATACTTAATAGTATATACAACGGCGTGGGCTCTTTTTTTAGTAATTATCTCATATTTCTTTTCTATATTTTGTATATACATAATTTTAAATTTCGGTTTGTCTTTAAAACCCTCGTCACTCTTCTGTAATATATTATCGCCTGCTTTGTGGCAATTAATATCTTTTATAGCCCTATATACTGTTTGAAATCAAAGTATTTTCTTGACTTTGGATTTAAAATACCGTAATAAGTGTTAAAAGAACCATTCCTTCTAACGTATTGAGGAATATAAAAAGGATTAAAAGTATTTATCTTTTCAAACTTCCATTCAGAAAAATTGAATTTTCTTTTGGTTACCGCCATCATGTAAAAATTTAATAGAAAACGATTTTCCTTATCCCAGATAGTCTTTTTTACTCTCCTGTCGATTTCCTCAATATCTGATTCGCTTGGATTATAATTGACATCAAGTTGGAATTTTTTATTAAAGCGGTTTAAAAATTCTTCAGCTTTTTTCTCAATGTTTTCTGAAGTGATTTTTTCTATCTCCTCCTGAAAGTCCGTTTCCAATAATCCATAATCAAGTGCTTCATCGGCATTTAAAAAAGCTAATGCATTTTCCTCATTATCTATCATTAAAAAGAATTTCTTGTTATCATTCGCCATAACTCTAAATTCATCTTTTGCCTTGTGTTTAGTACAGGTTCTATGTGTATTTAGATTTTGTCTAAAAAATTCAAAATTTAGTAAATCCTTTCTAATTGACTCATAATCATTAAGATTATAATTTGTTTCGACGATTTTAAAATTCTGTTGTGCCATTAAATTTCATATATAATATTGGAAATAAAAAGTTCAATGACCTCTAAGGGGTAAAATTAAGGTCGTAAGTTTTCATACTATTATTTTAAAATACTTTTTTACATCTTCCTAAACTACATCTCTCACAATTACATTTATTATAATGAAACTTATGTACACAAATCTGTTCTTTTTGTTCTTTTCCTCTCCACCAGATATGGTGAATATGATTTATTAGTAAAAAAGAAACTATATTTTTTATTTTTTCATTTTGATTATTGACAAATGATTCATTATCTGTTAATGTAAATTGGTTATTTGACAATTTTACTTTTTCCATTAAACTAAAGAACTCTTCATTATAAGTGTAAAAACTAAATCCACTTATGTGGCTTTTACTATCGTCAGATTCACCAAAAGACAATAATTTACAAATTACTTTTGTAGGAAAAACCTTTATTCCTTCAAATAAATTTAATGTATAATCAATTTTATCAATAGTACGTTTTTCACTTATTTCAGTTTCTATTTTGGAATAATCAGCTTCGTAATTTTCATTTAAAATATTTTTCTTTCGAATTTGAATTAATTTCGCATTTTCAATCTTATTAAGAAAATCATTAAATGTACTCTCATTCAAAATATTTTCCGTTGGTATATATATTTGACTAGCGTCAATATCATTACTTTTTTGCTCTAAAATCCTGTCTCTTAAAATAATATCATTTTGTATATCATACCAATAAATATTATTATTTGCCAAATCACATATCGTGAAAATTATTGCTTCGTCAAATTCAGTATAATAGTTGATTGCGTTTATTAGACTAATTCTGTGATATATTTTACCAAAATTTATATCTCTTCATTCTTAATCTGTAAATCCGTACAAGTTCCTTTATTCTGATTTATAATGAAAAAAATATGTTCCTCATTTTCATTTGTTACGTCAAAATAAAAGTTTGTTCCATTATCTTCTCCTGCTGAACCCGAATGTTCTTTTAACTTTATATTATTTTGCATAAAAAGATTTCTGAATTTACCTTTCAGTTTGTCATCAGCTTCTTTTCTAATATAGTCATTATCATATTTCATAATATGTAAATGTAAAAAAAAGTCTCCCTTATTCAAAAGAAGACTTTTCCACAATTATCATAAAATCAATAGATTTTACAATTATATTTTTTCTAAAGATTACAAACTTACATTTGTTTTAAAATGTCTTTTTTACTTTTTCAACTGTAATACTTTTTCAATAACTTTAGAAACTTAGTTTTTAAATTATGGTTTTTAAAACACTAGTTTTAGCTTTACAATCTATCTGTAAGTAATATTCGGTAAATGCTGTCGATGGATCGTTTTCAAATGCCTGTTCTTCATTATGCCAAACATAAATTTTATCACCTTCCTGCCTTTCAAACTTTTCGTAGATTTTATTTTTGTACTGATTATTAGTTAAAAATTTATACTCAATGTCCTTTTGAGCATACATTATCAGTGATGATAAGAAGCCTATCGAAAGTAATAATTTACATGTTCTTATTAATCAATAACTTATAAATTTTGTATCGCTAATAAAAAATGCCACACGAAACGATTCGTGCGGCAGCGTAGGTTATTCTTTTACTAATTTATAATTTGAATTTTTACCATCTAGACCTAAGGGAATTAAACTATTTTCTAAAAACTTCCATTGCTCATTTTCAAATATCCTTTGTCGTTCAAATTTTACATCGAAAAAATTACTTCTTGTTCCTTTGATCTTATAAACAGGAGAATGTAAACCTTCTGAACTTATTAAATAAAAAGAAATAGGCTTCTCCTTAATGATAGTTGTTTCAAATTGATCTTTATAAATAATTGTGTCATTTTGAGTTGATATTGAATATAAATAATAGTGAAACGGATTGTCACTAAAATCTTTAACATGAATAATGGTCCTCTTTTTCTTTATTAATCCTTCAATAACGTTTAATTTTGACTTTTGAGGATAACTATCTAATACGAGTATACTATCATTTCTTAGCTGCCAATTTCCAAATATTTCCTCTTTTAAAAATTCTGTTTTTTTGTAATATTTAAAAGTTCCATTTTTTAATAAATTTATACTTTCAAAATAATGAGGTGCTTTATATGAATATACACCTGATTTACTTTGTGAAAAAATACAAATTGACATTAAAATGAAACATAGGTTAATTTTTTTTTTCATGATTACATTATTTTTTTTCACTTCCTTTTTGATAGTCTTTTTGCCATCCTTTATATACTTCTTTAGCAGGAACTCCTAATTTACCAGCTTCTATTGTTCTTTTTATTAATTCCTTACCTTCTTTAGAGTTAATACTTATTGGACCTGCTGGTAAAGTTTGATATGCCGGAGGAGTCATTGTAGTACCAAATTTTAGTACATCCGAGTTCTTCCAAACATATGTACTTGATTTTTCAATATAATCTCTACCGGATTTATGATATCTCTCCCTATTGTATGCTTCTGTTTCATCACTAACATCATATAAACTGCCATAGCTTTTGTTATCAATTGCAAGTGATGTTTCTCCTTTTTCAAATTGGTATGCATGTTTTAATTCATGTCCAAGTAATCCATAATCATTTTCGGATTTTATAATTACCTTAGCATTACTAGCATCATATGACATTCCACTCTCCCCCGTACCAACATCTGAAACATTATAAACCTGGTCAGACTTTTCTAGACTTGAAATCTCTCCAAGAACTTTTTCATTAAAAGAAATTAATTTATTTCCCAAATCAGCATCCATACCCCCACTTTTAACAAATTGTTGAATTGCACTATTTGTATCCTTTAACATCTCTTTCTGTTTTTTCACTAGATCATCAGGATCTTCTATTGTCATTCCAGTAGGATCAATAAACATAATGGGGTTATTATTACAGTAATTAAATGGACTTGTTGAAGGGTATATTTCTGCTAGCGGATCTACCACACCCCATCTACCAATGTCCGCCATGTACATCCTTGCTCCATAATCATACATACTCGTCTCTTGTAGCTCCTTGCCATTGTACTTATAGTTTTTATAAGCACTCGGACTAAAGAAAGAATTTCCTGTTTTTAAATGATTCATCCCAAATGGGTAATAATCATTAGCATCTGTAATCTCAAGAGCACCTGCGCTGTTTCTTCCGAAACTTATTCTTACATTTCCTAAATGATCTTTATACTGGTAAATATACTGATCTTTTGTATAATCATAAAATCCTTCTGCTGTTGGGAAAAACTGAAGCTCAGGATTCTTTGATTCTAAACCAACCATAGCACTTACTGGTTCTACAGAATAAGCTTCCATTTCCAAAGCTCTTGATGTTTCAAGTTTATCCATCATCATCTCGGTACTTCCACCACCACTACCTCCTCCTGAGCTGGTTTGATTCACATACTGGAATCCATCAAGATAATCTGTAACTACTTTTGACCATGTTGTCCCTGCAACTCCTGAAGAAGAGGTATAGTTTTCTTTCCTCAACTTCATTCCGTTAGCACTGTATTTGGTGGAAATTTCGGCAACTTGTGTCCCTTTATCTATTGCCAGTTGATCAGGTAAATTTAAATGGTTGTATGCAATGCCTGAAATAGATTTATCAGCCATCGTTTGCATATTACCATTTAGATCATAAGTGATCGGAAGACCAGCAGTACCCTCATAACCGGTACTGTTACCACTGTTGTCTTTAATTGATATTGCCTGATTTCCTAGATAAGTATATTCTAAATCATCAATTTTTGTGGCGATTGTCCCTTGCAATACAGAGGTTCTGTAAAGATTGGTAATGTTTCCATTCAAATCATAGGTTAAAGATTCTGTATTTTCTTTACTGTTGGGGTTATTTGGATTTTGATAATAACCTGCCGTTAGTCGGTTTAGCTTATCATAAACATAACCATATCTTTTGGGTGTAAGTGACGGATTAGCTCCAATTGCTTCCACGGCTCTCCAATCTACTTCGGCAATGTTTCCATTGTATTTAGCCTCAACATTTTTACCGGGAAACAATACCGAATCAGGGTTGGTAACCCCTTCTTTCTGGTTGTATTTAATTTTATAAGAAAACAGTTTCCCTTCCAGATTGGCTACCGACATCTGGTTTTTATTGATATCGGTCAACCAGCCTCTTATGTTGTAGCTATAATCTATACTTTGAAGATTGTTTCCTACTTTTTTGTTATTCAGCTGTGATAGCTCATTGTAAGAATTATCTGTCAGAAGCTCTTCAGCTCCGCTATTCACCTGATGGTAATGTTGCTTTAACCTGTTTTGAGCATCATAAACAAAACGCTCCTGTATGCTGACCCCTATTTCACCAAGCTTTCTTAGGTGCGTTGTATTAGTTCTCTTAGCTATCCCGGCAAAATCCAGTTCAGTTTCTGTTCTTGTGTACCCACCTAAGTGATTAACAGAATGAGTTCCTATGGCTCTTCCTTTGTTATCATAGTAGGTATAATTGCTGGTCCAGTTAGTATCTTCGATATTTCTTACCATACTCATCACAGGAAGACTTTTTGTACTTACAGAGTTTCCTGTCGAATTATCTGTCATTACAGGGATTCCTAAAATATTGGTCGGAAATGTTGGATTAAATCCATATACAGGATAGGTATCGTAATAATTAATACTTAAAAGCGAAGTAATGGAATTAGGATAGCTTGTAGAAGCGGTGTTGTCATAATATACCCCACGTCCACCAACATTAAATCCTACAGAAGCGGTTCTAGCTACATTGTTACTGCCTGCTGCATCTGCCTTTGTCTGTTCCACTTCTCTTCCTACAAGCCCATAAGCTTGTGTTGAGGTATATATTCCGGTATAAGCTGGCCTTCCGAACTGGTCATACTTGGTGAAAAGCCACTGTTTATTGGCTCCCATTACAGCATCCTGAGTCATGATAACCCTGTCCTGTTTATCATACACCATATATTCCCAGGTTTTTCCAGGCAATTTTTTAAGCGCAAGCCTATTTCTTCCGTCATACCTGTAAATATAGCATAGACTACCTAATACAGTATTTACATTAGCAACTACAGATGCTTTTGGGGGAATGACAAAAGCCAATTGATTATATTCATTATAAACATAATATGTGTCTGCACTTTCACTAGCATTAATTACTTTCCTCACTAATAAAACCTGTCCTTTTCCATTTTTGAACTCTATGGTTTTGTTTCCATCTTCATCAGTAACCGTAGTTTTGTATAATTGATTAGCACCATAGGTAGCCGTAGTTGAGCCTATTGCTGAAGATGTAGTACCATTGGCTGGGGTTGTTACGGTTACATACTTTTTAACCTCTGATGCCACATTTGTGCCATATTCAAATCTGACAGGTTTATCATTCCATGCAGTTCCAACCTGTTTTTGTTCCAGTAGTCGGTCTAAAGGCGACTCTTCAAGCTTTTTCTCAGAAAAAGCCTTTTCTCCCGGATACATTCCGGAAGGATCACCTACAGGGAAATCAATCAAACCTGGAGTCTGACTGTATATGGCTCCGCCAGTAGTTGACTGCTGAGGAACAGGAAGATAATCTCTGGTCTGTCTTCCAAAACCATCATATAAAATAGGGGTTACTAAATCTTTTCCCGTCGGAGATGCTTTGATATTAACTACCTGTTTAGGTCTTCCCAATCCATCAAAATACTGAACAGTTTCTGAAAATTTTGAGGGCTGAGTTCCGTTATAATCCAGATAGGTTTTTGAATATATATAGTTTTCTGTAGGAGAAAGCTGCGCATGGACCAGTCCACTCATTAGCAAAGCTCCTATTGGAATGAGTATTTTTTTCATCGTGTCTTAGTTTTTATAATTGTATTTGAACTCTTTAACCACCTTATATACCATATTTCCAGAACTGTCTTTTTCCTGTTGACGGATTTCTTTTAATCGATTGGCTGTGTCATAGATATAGACTTCTCTGATTCCCGAAGGTGGAGTGATACTGGTAACTCCGATCAATGGATCATACGTATAGGTTGTAATTTGATAAGCTGACAAATCAGCGTTCTTTCTGAAATTATCCAATGCGGTTATCAGTGCAGGTTCAGTAGCCGAATTAATTAGATCTGAATCTGAAGCCGTCATAATCTGTGTAACATTAGCCTGAGCAATACTAAGTAGATCTCTATAGGCAATTCCCTCTATTTTAGCAATAGGCTGGGTACTACCATATCCCCAGATTATAGTAACCGGAATTCCATTTTTTGGAGTATACTGCATGATATGTCCTTTTCCATCGTACCAGTCATAAGTAATTTCTGTGGAAGGCGTACTATTTAACATATCGTAGGACAGTACAGAACTTGGAAGCCAACTATTAAGGGCATCATACTTTGTTTCTGATCTGGAAACTACTTTTCCGGAATCTCCTGTATTTTGCTTTTGAACTGCTATAGTTTCTAAAGGAATACCAATCATATTGGCATCAATCAACTTTTGATTGCTTTTTTCACGTGCATACAAATAAGTTGTTTCCTGAACACTACCATCAGTGGTCTGCGTGGTGCTTTTTGAAAGCTGCTTATCTAAACTGTCATATACGTAATTTGTAGTTGTAATCAATTTTTTATAAGAAGTATCATCTGTAACATTCAGAGGCACATCTTCTAAATATTCTGTAGTTTTACTTGAATTCAGGAAAGAAGAATACGTTGGAAATCTATAAGCTCCAATGTACATATTATCTAATGAGGTAGACGCATTTACTCCTGGAGGCAGGGTTACATATGGATAAAGCTGAATACCGGCAACACTATAAACCGTATTTCCCATTGTTGCAGTGTAATCATTTTTAACACTGTTCTTTACAAATAAAGTCCCGTTTTTATTATTAAATATACGGTGTGAAATTAATTTCCCCTGAATATTACCTAATGGTAACTGCTTATACAGGGTATTTTCAGCTGACCCGGATAATAAATTTAAAATGCTTGAATTATCTATTTGACTGTTAGCCATTCCGCTTACATTTGGCAACCTGAAAGGAATAGTATTAAGAACTGTATAAGCCTTCATATCAAATATCTTTTCTTCTCCTCCTTTTTCAAAGTTATCTCCCCCATAGCTAATTGTAACCAAGGGATATACAGGATCATTAAGATCAATATAAGTCTCTTCTCCATCCTGTAAAACCGAACCCATTCTTGTGCTTTGAATATCTGAATGAAAAAGCGTTTCATACATGGTAGAAAAACAAGTAGCACAGTCATTTGGCGGCGGTAATGTAGTAGTCCCTTGTACCTGATTATATACATAGGACTTAAATCCAGGATGTAAAGGCGCACTAAGAACATCAAAATTATTAATATTTTGATAATTTGTATAATACAGTCTTTTAATATTGATCGTTCCGGTCTCAGAAACATCATACTGTCTTTTTAGCCTGATATTAGAGTCTTCTACTCTTTGCCAGACATTCGGATATTCTATATGTGCATTTCCGTTACATTCATAACAAATATCTTTTACTTTAAAATTGAATTTGTAAGATTTGTTATTGGCTAATGTGAAAGTATATGTATTGGTTATATCCTGGATCATTTTTATTACAGTGATCGTTTTACTAAAGACCACTTGATTGGTTGCCAGATCTGTAATTTCAAATAATGCATTTGCTTTGTTGGGTTGATTTATTTCCTTGTCAGAATGAAGCATCAAAGTAATTTGAGCATTGACACTATTTCCATCTATCGTTGAAACATGGTGGGTAAATGTTGATTCATTGGTTAATGGGAGCCAATCTTGTTCGAAAACCAAAGGAAGATTTAAATAATTTGTATTTCCAATGACACAATCACCAATATAATTGATGGGAATTTTAGCCTCTATTGACTCATATTCGAACATCGTCTTTCCTTTTGTAGGATAAGTAATAGATTTCAGGGTTCCAAATTGCGCATAACCAAAGTTAACTCTGCGGTCTGCATAATTACCATTCATATTAAAAAGGGCATACTGCTCTCCAAATAATTTCAGATTAGGTAATAATGCTGTATTATTTTTACCATTAAAGTATCCAAGATAATCAACACTTCTGGATAGTCTTTTAGGAAGATCTAATGCATTATTATAGTCTAAAGTATACTCATTGACAAAAGTATCTACATTGCTATGGATGGCATATTCTTTAACAGATGTCAGGAAAAATCTTTTTTCACTGACTGTTGCCCCAGCGCTATTAAGATAATCGAAGGACATTTTCTTGATATTAACCCCTTTTTGAGAAATAACTATGTTCCCCAACTTTTGAAAAGGACTGTTTGTTTCTATAATGTAATTGAATTGGATAATTTCATCTCCAGCAGTAATTTTATCAAGAAATTTAGCTTCAACTACATTAAGTACTTTACCAGAAGTCCCAATGCCTGCGCCAGATGGTGCTACATCTATTGTTCCTGAGGCTGTGGCTGAGGACTCCAACTGTCCTGTTTCCTGTTCACCTAATGGAATTATTTTTGAATTCGCCTGATTATAATTAAATTCAATTTTATTATGCAAAACATCTTCAATTGTTTTTAAATAAAAGCTGGTGATCCCACTGCGATTTCCCTGCAGTCTTACAAATGTCTTTTCTGTAGCTCCCACTCCACCAAAAGTATATTTTGTTCCGTCATAGGTAGTAATGGTAAAGGCGTTACTTACTTTAAAGTTATTATCTACAGCTTCAAGTTTAAGATTATAATCCTGAGTCAGAAGTACAGGTTTGAAGGTTTTATCTAAATAAAAGCTTCCACTATATCCCGGAATTGAATAATTAAATACATCAATTTCATTATCTATTGAGGTTGATATATCATGGGAATAAACTCCCAGATCCTGAGCTCCGGCCTGAGAAGATAAATTACCTAACTCCGTCTGACTGAGAACTAATCTTTGTGATGCAAGCTCATCTGTAAGGTCATATATGGTTCTGGTAATGATACCACCAGTCTCTAAGATCCAGTTCATTCCTACACTATTAGGAATATCATTCACCTTCACCCCTACTTTAGAATAATTTAAAGAAACGGGAAGCTTTAAACTTCCGTTTTTTAGTTCATGTATTGGGATTTGGATGTTTGGGGATCCCTTAAATTCATTAAAGTTTAGGTTTCCAAATTGCGTCCTGAAAAATGATTCGGGAGAAGGAGGAACAATATTAAAAGCATCAGTCCCGTCTGCTGCCCCTTTTGAAGAGAACAAACTGTTATAATCCTGTGCATAAAAAGAAATGGATAAAAAACTTAATAGGATAGGTAAAGTTTTTTTTATATAATTTTTCATAGTTATTTCTTAATCAGTTTAGCATTCGCTGTTTTATTAGTATCCGTTTTGATGACTATCAAATATGCTCCCTGGATCAATGCCTGAGTATTGATCTTCGTTACTTTATTCTTCGTTTTCAAACTCTGTAATTGTCTTCCACCCATATCATATAATGTGATATCTGCGTCTTTAAAGTCAAAACCAATTTCTACATACGCATAATCAGAAACCGGATTTGGATAAATTTTAATATCTTGTTTCTCTATTAACTGATCCAATTGTTTGTCACCTAGTTTGATAATCTTCCAGTTCTCCTTTCCTAATTCTTCTGCACTTGTTCCTGCAAGTATGATTGAGCCATCTCTGTTGAGCTTAATATCAGATAACCTTTCCTCTCTCTTTCTGGATTCCCCTTCCACATGTTTCCTCCACTGTTCATTTCCGTTTTGATCCAGATATAGCATCCAGAATTTCTCATCATCAGCTTCTATTCTTCCCTCCGCCTGGGTATAACCACCTAATAGAATTCCTTTTGTTTTATCATCTGCAGAATGAATCACACTAATTCCCATTAAAACATCTCTATTCTTAAAATTGTAAGATTTCTGCCACTGCTCATCACCTCTTTCATTTAAAGAAATTAACCAAACATCAGTTCCTTCTTCAATTCCTACAGTTTTATTTCCTGATCTTTCAGATCTTGATTCTCCACCAATGATATATCCATTTGAAGTTAGAGCCAGTGTTCTCAAATGATCATCTCCTTTTCCTCCAAAGTTCTTTTCCCATTCTACTTTTCCTTCTTTTGAAAGTTTTATAATCCAAAAATCACCTTCACCAAAGTTTTCAGTTTGTTTTGAACCTCCAGCACTACTTCTGGAATAGATTCCTAACAAAGCTCCACCGTCACGAGTTGGTATCATCTTTTCAACTTCGTCATTTCCTCTTCCACCAAATACAGATTGTGACAGTTCTTTTCCATTTTTGTCAAGTTTTATAATCAAGACATCTTTTGAACCATAACCTTTAGCAGAGTTTTGTACATTACCTGCTACAAAGAAACCTAAATCAGTAGTTTGGATAACTGATCTTGCTTCTTCATCAGCACTCGTTCCTAAAGTCTTTTGCCACAATTCATCGCCAAATTCATTGATTCTAATGAGCCAAATGTCTGATCCACCTTTAGAATCTTCTTTTTTGTCTAATGATTTTCCAGAAAAAGTGGTTCCTGAAATAAGCGATCCTCCATCCTGCGTTGTTACAGTTGAAGAAAGATAATCATGATTATTTCCTGCAAAGTATTTCTCCCAAACCTGATCTCCCTGCTGATTCAGTTTCACCAAATGAAAATCGTACCCATTATTTTGTTCACCTTCTGTTTTAGATGCCTGAATTGCACTTCCAGTAATTAAATACTGCTGGTCTATCGTTGTTGTCACCTGGCTCAGGAAATCCTGTGTACTGGATTTAATATCCTTTTGCCAAATGACCTGCTGGGCAGATACGCCCATGATGCACAGTGAAAGTGCACTCATATAGAGTTTTTTCATGCCTTATGTTTAATGAGTTTTAGTTTTATTTTATAATTCCGCAAAAATACTCTTTTTACGTCACAGCAAAAAAAAATCATTAAAAATAATGAGCCTCATCTCTTTCATTTTTACAAAGTTATCCCTCTAATGCGACAAAAATTGTCGTATTATAAATCTTTATAAGGAAATAATTCTGCAGCAATACAAAAGCTTATTATAATCATCCAAAAATCCATTTTAATTTTTTTTTATAGATTTATTCGAATTCATTTTCAAAAGAAATGGAATTTTTAAAATACAAAATACAAAATGGTGATACACTCAACTCTATATCCCTTCGGTTAGGCATTACTGAAGAGGAACTTAAGCTGTTCCATAATACCCATTGCGAAAAAATGGATGTTATCTGGTTTTCCAATCTCAATTATGTTGATTTTCTTCTTATCCCACTTCATTTTAAAACAGAAAATCAAAAAGAAAGTGATAGAAAGAATGAGCTTCCATATTTAGAATTGTTTGATTCCTTTTATTCTAAGAAATATGCTGCTCAGGAAACCATTGAAGATCCATTTAAAAAGTTTTTTTTCATAAATTATATTGTAAATCTAGGGATTGATAAATTTAATGAATATCAGATTGTAAATTTTGATCGACAAGATTTTAAAACCAATGGGGAATCACCTGATGATAAAATGAGTGATCTTTCTCTGGCTTGTATGCGAAACATCTCTCCTATTTCCATCATTTTAACACCTACAGGGAAAATAGCAGGATTTCATGATTATGATCAGATTCTTAAGAGGTTCAAAGACCTACGTTTTGATTTAGAAGAGTTTTATACCGGTGAAGCTTCGAAAATTTATATCGATTCTTTTGAAAAATCTATTTGTGATGAAAAGTATTTTTTTAAGCAACTCCAATCCACTTTTCTTTTTCAAACCTTATTTCCAAAAATGGATTGGTTCCATCGAAAAAATTCCTGGATAGAGAATTTTTATCTCTTCCAAAATTCATTTTCCGTTCCATTTGTATTAAAAACTGAAACAGATCATAATCATCCTGATTTTGTAGAAACAATGATTAAAGGAAATTTACAAGAATCTTACAGTTTACAGGAATTAAAACGAGGAGTAAGAGATCCCGACAGAGACTCCCAGGAAGCTTTAAATGCAGAAATATGCATAAAGTATAAAACCGACAAAATAAATAAAAACCTACTTGAAGCAGAATCTACTATGGTGATCTCTCATGAAGGAATACTATATCAAAAACACAATCTAATTCTAACACAAATCGTATGAAAAATTATGTTATCCGGAAAGGTGATACTTTCAGTTCGCTTTCAAAACTATTCAAAATCAAGAATGAAGGAACATTAAAGACCTACCATAATCTTTATTGCCGTCAGGAAGATATCATGCAGGAACCTATTCCCGGTAAAAGTATTCTCATCCCCCAAGATCCGCAGTTCCTGTTAGAAGAAAGTAAAAGGGTAAAAAACAATTCTCCATTTCTTGTTAATCATATGAATAGCCGCTATAATGATCCGGGACAAGAAAAAACGACATTAGAAAAAGATGAAAAGAAAGAGAGTTCTCATGAAAGCAAATATTTTATTGTACAAAAAGGACTGGTTCAATGCAATCAGGGTTTTAAATTTCCAAAATTTAAAGTAACCAGCCACCAAAAACACTACTGGAATGATTCGGAAGGTAAAGCCGATTATCTTGCTGTTACAGAAGATGACCTGCAATTTGATCCTAGTGTACAGCCATTTGGACAATGTAAATTAAAACCAACTTCTGGAGGATATTTACCTTGCACCTATATCCCTTCAGGAAAATGGCAGAAAACATATGAAAAAGTGAAAATAATGGGGAAAAGCTGCCTTACTGAAATTTCTGAATTAACGTGCTGTACAGGAGGAAAGATAAGTATTTTTAAACATGGGCAACAGAGTGAGGTAACCAATATTCAGATCGGTAATGCCCAGTGCCTAGAGCAACAAATCTACAATCCTGTGGTTAATTTTGATGAATTCAAAGAGGAAATGGAAGAAAATGAAGCCGATGCTTGGTAACTTTAATACAAACTGGTATGGCTAAAAAAGGAGTTTATAAAATCACGGGCAACAGTAAACCTAAAACAGGAGATAAAACTTTGTACAAAGTTACAGAATGGTATCCTGATACCCCTTCCTCCGATCGCAAAGAATCAATGATCGTCTGGGAGTTATTCAGGAAAAATAAAGATGGCAGATTTATAACAACGGGTATCAAAAAAAGAGGAATCGGTGAATTTACTTTTGGAAGAAAAAGTCATCAATTTACTTTCAAAGTAGAAGGCTACCTGCATAGACCTGAAGGTAAAGAACCAATGGCTATTATCGTTCAGCCTCAGCTAAGCAACGAAAAGTTGTCAAAAGAAAAAGCCATTACAGGGGTGAAAATTACTTACCAAGACGGCTCGAGAGTGACCAAACCACTAAGTTATAGGGATAGACTTCGTGCTATTGCACATTGCAAAAACTTAGAGGGACAATTCATTAATTTAGGGCTTTGGGAAAATTATGAAAAAGGTAATGGTCACAGTAAAAAGAACAAACTGATTATTAAATCCCCACCTATTTTGGTCGATACTAAAGGCTATGCCCGTTGGAATTTCAATCTAATACCAACTTTTGTAACGTTATCCCTTAAAAGAGAGGACAATAAAAAATATCAGGAATATTACGTAACCGCAGAATACAATGGAAAGATACAAGCTTCCGATAACGTAAATACCAATAATCCACAATACAAAGTTCCTCCCCTATCCGTTAAAAAGCCTCAACCCAAACCTGAAACCCCTAAAGGATCTACTAACCCAAATTCAACAAATAATAAGCCTGACCAAAAAGGAAATATCCACAACATAAAACTCGTAGATAAAAACGGGAAAGCTTTTTCCAGAAAACCGAACTTCGGAGAAACCATAAAACTCATTATAGAAGGTAAAGATGTTATTGGAAAAAAATACACTCTCAAACTCTGGGAACATGATAACACCGGAGACAATGATCTGGTATACAATAATACCCATATTTTTAACGCAGATAAGCAAGAAGTACTAATTACTCTAACTGATGAAATGCGTAAAATAGGTGAAGTAGGTAAAGATCCAAAAAATCCAGAGAGCTGTGAATACTGGACCGGAAGGTGGCAGGAAATTTTTGCAGAAGTAATCTTTCATAGTATCTCTACAAAATCACAGATTATTGATGTGGGGTTACTCGAAGAACCGAAGCTACTGGATACAGGAAATAGTCCAATAATTGTACAAAATCAACAAAGTCTGGAAAAAAATAAAGATGGAGAATGCCCACGATGCAAAAAACTTACAGAAAAAGAGCTAAAAGCAGTATTTCCGTACGCACTAAATCAGAAATTAATCACAGAAATTGTTAGCTCATTTAATCTATATTGTGATAAATTTAATATCAATACTTGTACCTTAAAGGCACATTTTTTTGCACAAGCAAAACAAGAAAGTACAGATTCCTTATCTCCAGCTATTGATGGTGAAAGTATGAACTACTCTATAAGTGGATTACTAAATACTGGATTAAAAAATGTTTCCTCCAGATATCTATTTGGAAATAAAAACGGAATCGAAATGGCTAGAGATTTGGGGAGAAAAGAGAATGAGGGTTCTTTATCAATAGAAAGACAAATTAAGATTGCTAATTTTATTTATGGACTAAATCCAAAAGCTAAAGATTTGGGAAATGTTGCTCCAGAAGATAATAAAAACTTAAGCGAAGTTTTTAATGAAGGTTGGAGATACAGAGGTAGAGGAATGCTCCAAATTACTGGAAAAAATAATTACATCAATGTAGAAAAACATGTCAATTTTGTTTTAGGTAAGAACATTTTAAGTATTAAATCAGGTAGAAAATACAATTCTAAATTCACACCAACAGAAGCCTTATTATCTGGTCTTGGTGACTGGCATTTTCATAAAATGTATATTCCTGCTAAAAAAGGTTTAACCAAAGATGTATGTTTAGAAGTTATCAAAATTATTAATAGTGCTACAAAATCAAAAACAAAAAGAATCGCTTATCTTCTTGGTGGAAAATGGTATATAGATGATGATACCTCAAAAAAGTCATATACCATTAAGGAAGAAGATTCAATGAAATTTATATTTCGCGTTGATGAATGTATATCGAGAAAAAAGTTAAATTCAAAACATCAAGGTACATCAAAAGTAATAATCAAATTTGGAAGTAACGCAGATGAATCTGTAATTAGCGAAAAATCATTACGTATTTTACAAGAAGTAGGAGAAAAAACTAAAAATTTTATTATAACAATTACAAGCACAGCACGAGATCCATACAGCCAAGCGAGAGTTATGTACGAGAATATAGCAAAGACAGGAATAAAAGAACAAAGAAAAATTTATAAAGTTCCAGGACAAAAAGTATTGGATATTTATGAGATATCAAAAAACAAAAATAAGCAAGAAACAATTAAAGAGATGGAAGTTAAAATACGTGAATTGGGAGCGACAACCGTGTCTAAACATTGTGAAGATCCAGAAATAATGAATGTATTTGACGTAGCTCAAACGATGAGTAATCCAAAAGATTTCAAGTACGAGATTACTTTAAAAGCGTATAAAGTACTAGATGAAAATCGCTGTTATCACATCGAAATAAAACAATAATATTTATGAAAAATATATTTATAATAATATTCATATCAATATTTTTTTTTCCAATTTCTTGTAAAAAAAATGTAGACAAAATCAGTCTTACAAATAAAGACACTCTATTATTAAAAGAGAACACTGTTTTGTTTATATTACCTAGTAGCAAAAGAATTGAAGAATTGAAAAAAAAACATGGAGAAGATTTTTACATTATCGCAGATGATGCCAATTACTACTATGCCAATGCAATAGAATTTATGGATTCGTTACATGGAAAATATTCAAACCAATATGAAAACATAACAATAGCTTATATAGATAGGTTTAAAATAAAAACTATCCCAAAATTTAATAGTAGCTGGTATTCAATATTATACAAGAATAAAAAATTTAAAAATGTAGACTTAGTTAATTTTAAAAAAGAATATACTTTGTTTTTTGATGATTCCTCTAAAATTCAAAAGAGCTTAAATGCATGGCATGGTGTATATTTAAATACAGATATAGAAAAAATGGAATCATATGCTTCTATTATAAAAAGAGTAGGTTGGTATAAACTGACCATAAAAGCAGATGAAATAACTTTTGAAAGTGATAAAAGAATGGAATCAGAATTCCCTACAGAGTCTCCAGGGGGATTATATATTAATTATAAATGTAATTATAAAATCACCGGAGACACGATAAGTCTATTTGAGAAAACTAATAATACAGATAAACAACCAAAAGAAATGAATAGAATTAACATTAGCCCAGTTTTAACTTTATATAAAAATGGAAAGAAATTTTATGGTATATCTGATGATATTACAGAGTCAGAAAATTTGAGCAATGCAATACGGATCAAAGTAAAGTCACCCTATATTTTCAAGAAATTTAAAAATTGAAAATATTTTTATTGTATTATATTACTAAAATAAAAACACTTTACACTTATCACTATAAGAAAAGTAATGCATAAATTTTTATACTTAATTATTTCCGTTTTAGTATTTAATCCTTTACAATTTTGTAAAGGACAAGATAAAGATGAGAAAAAACAGACTGAAACATCAGAACGTTTTGAAAAATTGGCCATTAAAAAAATATACAGAAAGACAAAACAAGCTGATCAAATTAATCAAGTATTACAGAAAGAACCATTTGAGTTAATTAAAATCAATTGTGAGCCAGAAAAATCTGATTCTCCAAATTATACATTAAAGTGCTATAACATTAAAATATCAAATACTGTATTAGAAGGAAATGGTAATAATAAATACGAGCTTGTTACCATTTCTTTTAAAGATATAGAAAAAGCTATCATTCGAAAAATTAATAATGAAGATATGAAGACATCTACACCTTTGATATATTTTTCTAGTAAATCTAAAAATCATATTATTTTCTTTCCAATTGACGGGGACAATCACTTTGGTTGGAAAATTTACTTATATAAGAATAAAATTTTGTATCCGGTAGGTCAAAGAGTGATGTACTGGAAACCTGAATATGAAGAATCTAATATTAATTATTCTGACATATTAAAGATTTACGAATTGAAAGATAGTATTTCAGTTAAAATCCCAAGTAAATATTTTATTGAAAAAGATTCAGATTATAAAAATTATCCAAATTATCTTGATGGCAAACAATTTTCAAAGAATGGTCTTTCGTATTATATATTTTCAACAAATAAGCTTGATTTTTATAAGAAATATGATAATAATCTTTTTGAAGGAGATTATAACAAAATGATTAATAGTAAAATAATTAATGTAATAAAGTGATATCAGAATTCTAATTCCAAAATAGCTTCAAAAGAAAAAGAAAATTTGCAATCGTCTAGTGAATCTAAAGAAAAACTGACCGGCATTTTCGAAAGCTATCTGCAAGTTCTGGGGAAGAATAAGTAGAGGGTCATTATTTGAAGTGAAACTCAACATTCAGTCACTTTACATAAAAATCATATTTATCATTTAAAAAATATTTTATACCTTCGCTTCGTGATTACAAATAACGGAACATACTACTATAGAATATTTAGCTCAGATCTGGGATAGGGATTCTTATAAATGATATACAACCTCGTCCTAGGACGGGGTTTTTTATTTTAAATATTAAAAAGATGAAAATAAGTATTATTGGTGTAGGACTCATTGGAGGTTCTATCGCTTTAAAACTAAGAGAAAAAGGGATTGCTGATTTTATATATGGAATAGATAACAGCAGCAGGCATCTTGATGAAGCCTTAAGCTTAAAGATCATTGATGCAAAGGTAGATCTGGAGTATGGTATTAAAAACTCAGATCTTGTTATCATAGCTATTCCTGTGGATTCGGCAAGAAAGCTCCTACCTGCAGTTTTGGATCTGATCTCTGATGATCAAACCGTAATGGATGCCGGATCTACAAAGGCCGGAATTGTGAATGGTGTAAAAGACCATCCGAAAAGATCAAGATTTGTAGCTTTTCACCCGATGTGGGGTACCGAGAATAGTGGTCCAAAATCCGCTATTGCCGAGAGTTTTTCAGGAAAAGCCGGGGTGATCTGCAATAAAGAAGAATCAGCAGCCGATGCTTTGGAGCTTGTTCAAAAAATTGTAGCGGGTCTTGATATGCACCTCATCTATATGAATGCTGAAGATCATGATGTACATACTGCTTATATCTCCCATATCTCCCATATTACGTCTTATGCTTTGGCTAATACGGTTTTAGAGAAAGAAAGAGAGGAAGATACCATTTTTCAGCTGGCGAGTTCAGGCTTCTCCAGTACCGTAAGATTGGCAAAATCACATCCTGAAATGTGGGTTCCTATTTTCGAGCAGAATAAAGAAAATGTACTGGATGTCCTTAATGAACATATCTCTCAGCTCCGAAAGTTTAAAGCCGCGTTAGAAAAAGAGAATTATGAATATTTGACGGAATTAATTTCCAATGCTAATAAAATAAGAGGAATACTTGATAAGTAATCCTCTTATTTTATATTTTTAAATAACGACCTAGGAAGCGGAGACGTTAAAAAAATAAATTCTATGAACGTATAAAAAATTCTACTGTCTGAGTGCGGGATAAATAGTTAATAATAAACATACTTAAAATCCGCACGAGTTTTAGAGTTTTTAGAGAATAGAATCTTATTTTTAGTCGTAGTTTCCAGTCTTGAATTTTTGTTTCTTTTGTTTCAAGACAAAAGAAAAGGAATTACTAAATGTTAATTTTATAATTTATTGAGATTCTTCCTTCGTCGGAATGACAGAGAAAAATAGCAATATATATACCTAGCATTCAGGAACATTCACTGCAATAGCCAATCCACCTTCAGAAGTTTCCTTAAATCGGTCACTCATCGATTGTGCGGTTTCCCACATGGTCTGAATAACTTCATCTAAAGTTACTTTTGCTTTTGCAGGATCACTTTCAAGAGCGATATTGGCTGCAGTAATGGCTTTCATAGCACCCATTGTATTTCTTTCAATACACGGAATCTGTACCAGTCCTTTGATAGGGTCACAGGTTAAACCTAAATGATGTTCCATTGCTATTTCAGCAGCCATCAATACCTGGCCTATGCTTCCGCCCAAGATCTCAGTTAAGCCCGCTGCTGCCATTGCAGAAGAAACGCCTACCTCAGCCTGACATCCACCCATTGCAGCGGAAATAGTGGCATTCTTTTTAAATAAGGTTCCGATCTCTCCGGCAACCAATAGGAATCTTACAATATCATCCTCACTTGTAAAAGGGGTAAAAGCCTGAGCATACATTAAAACAGCAGGAATAACACCACTTGCTCCATTCGTAGGAGCTGTGATAATTCTTCCGAAGCTCGCATTCTCCTCATTCACGGCTAATGCAAAACAGGCGATCCATTTATTGATATTGGTAAAGTTTTCTTCGGCGTCAACTACCTGCTGAAACCATTCATCGATATTTTTATAGATCTTATCTCCTAAAAGTTTTCTGTTGATCCCGGCTGCCCTTCTGGTAACATTTAAACCACCCGGCAAAATTCCTTCTTTGTTTACTCCTTTATAGACGCATTCTTTGATCTGTTTCCAGATATTCAGTGCCTCTTGTCTTGTTTCCTCCTGAGTTCTCCAGCTTTCTTCATTGATCAGGATCAGATCTGAAAACTTCTGAAATCCCAACTTTTCACAATATTTTATAATATCTGAACCATGATGACATGGGTACAGCGTTCGGATACAGTGTTTTTCTATAGAGTTTTTTTCCTGACTTGCAATAAACCCACCACCTACAGAATAAAAATCCTGAACAAGCTCGGTTCCATCTTCAAAAACAGCTCTAAAAATCATTCCGTTGGGATGGAAATCCAGAGATTTCTGCATATTTAAAATCAAATGATAGCCATAGATAAAAGGAATTTCTTTTTCTCCACCCAGGTTAATAATCTGGTCTTTTTTTATTTTCTCTATTTTTTCATCAATTTTTGAAGTATTGATGGTCTTAAAATCTTCACCATTTAGTCCCAGCATTCCGGCGATATCTGTTCCATGTCCAATCCCGGTTTTCGCTAAAGACCCAAAAAATTCAAGGAAAACTTCCTTCACCTCTGCGATTGATCTTTCCCTTTTTATAATTCTGATAAATGCAGAAGCTGCATTCCAAGGTCCCATCGTGTGCGAACTCGACGGACCTATCCCTACTTTAATAATTTCAAATACTGATATTGATTCCATAAAAGATTCATCATTTTTCCTCATAACAAAGATACATGATAAATCTTTATCTTACTTCTCTTCAGCTAAGGATTAAATAAATATTTAAACACCTTCTACCACTTCAAACTCTCTTCATGCTGAGAGATATCCAGACCTATATTTTCCGATTCTTCTGATACTCTTAAAGTAATGATCATATCTGTAATCTTATACAACATTAAAGATCCAAAAAAGGCAAATGCAGAAACCAAAACCAGAGCCATCATATGATGGGCGAAAACCTCAATACCACCATGCAGAAGACTGGCATTTTCACCATGAGCAAAAATAGCTGTTAAGATCATTCCCATGATTCCCCCTACTCCATGGCAGGCAAACACATCCAGTGTATCATCGATCTTTTTGAGTTTTTTCCAGTTCATCATCATATTGGAAACGATCGCAGCTATAAAACCTATGAAAAGACTTTCCGAAATGGAGACGAAACCACAACCAGGTGTAATGGCTACCAATCCTACTACTGCACCAATACATGCTCCTAATGCAGAAACACTCCTTCCATTGATCCTGTCAAAAAATATCCAGGTCATCATTGCTGAAGCAGATGCTATGGTAGTGGTTCCAAAGGCTGTGGCAGCTGTCGCATTAGCTCCTAAAGCAGATCCCGCATTGAACCCAAACCATCCGAACCAAAGCATTCCTGTACCTAAGAGAACATAAGGAATATTAGAAGGTTCGTGATGAGGATTCTTCCTGTTTCCAACAACCATCGCACCAGCTAATGCCGCAAATCCGGCACTCATATGAACGACTGTTCCACCCGCAAAATCTTTGACACCAAAATATTTATTCAAAAGGCCATCTGGATGCCAGACCATATGACAAAGTGGGGTGTAAATACAGATGCTGAAAAGAACCATGAACAACAGATAGGAAATAAAACGCACCCTTTCTGCAAAAGAACCGGTAATCAGCGCGGGGGTTATAACAGCAAATTTCATCTGAAATAAGGCAAACAGAATAAACGGTATTGTAGAAGCCATAGCCTTATGCGGTAAAACACCGACATGGTTGAAAAATGGATAGCTTAAAGGATTACCTATTAATCCATAATGTTCTCCATTCATTTCAAAACCCAGAGAATCACCAAATGATAACGAAAATCCAACGACCACCCATAAAATAGAAATTACTCCTAAAGCAATAAAACTTTGCAGCATGGTCGAAATAACATTCTTCTTACCTACCATTCCACCATAGAAGAATGATAATCCCGGCGTCATAAGCAAGACGAGACCTGCGGCTGCTAAGATCCATGCGACATCGGCGCCAACGATTTTATCCTCGCTTAAAAATTCACCTGAATTAGGCAGATCTGCTGCCGGAGTCCAGAATAAACCTCCAATCGCTACAATTGTGATCACAGCAAAGGAGATCTTCCATTTTAAACCAATTTTCATAAAATTTAATTTTAACCCTATCAAAAATAGAGATAAATTTTATAAAAACATATTTTAAAACAAAAATACCCCTAAATATTTTAAGATAAAATCAAAATAATAATATTTCACTGAAATATTTCATTTAGAATTTTTGAAACTTCTTTAGGTTTTGTGGCTGGAAAAAGGTGCGTCCCACCTTTGATGATATAATTGGGTTTTGAGTTTTTCACAGGAAAAACAATATCTCGATCTCCCAATATCTGAATTACATCAGGATTTTCTTCAAAACTCCAATCTGATATCTTTTCTATAGACCATTTTAGGTAATAAGGATCTTTAACTCTGAAATACTGTAACACCTTCGGGTTCTTAGGATCGAAAAATTTTCTCATAACAGAGTAAGCCGTTGCGCTCCTTTCATTAAAGAAACGAACCGGCAGAATCTTGGGGATTCCGGTAATCTGTCCTGCTTTTATTAATTTGGATTTTTCTTTATCAGATTTTATACTTCCCAGGATCACTACTTTTTCAGCAGGCTTTATTTTATTGATCTCCTGTACCATGATTCCACCAAACGAATACCCTAAAAGGTAAAAAGGTTCAGAATCATTAATCTTAGATGCCATTCTGTTGATATACTCCAGAAAACTCTCATTCAGTCCCGGGATCAGCCAATCAATAAACACCACTTCAAGGTGATCTGGAAACTGTAATTTTTCCAACACTTTAAAATCTGCACCGAGTCCGCTTACTATGTAAATTTTCATATTGCTAAAATAAAAAATATGGGCAACTATTTAAAGCTGCCCATATCTAATTTATTGTTAAAAGTAATTCCTTTTATTTTTTCTTTACAGGAATTCTGTTATCGTTATCCAATTTCTCAGTAGAAACTTTGAACTGAATGTCCATTTCGTCTTTAATGAAATAATCTTTTAATGAAGACTGATAGAATACTTTAAAGTCTCTTCTGTTTAGCGAGAACTTAGCAGACTCTACAACAACAGTAAACTGAGTAACATAAACATTAGCCGGGAAAGTAATTGTCTTTCTAACCCCTTTTAATGTAAAATCTCCATATACTGTTGAATTGTACTCACTGTTTGCCAAAGGAATAATTTTGGTTAAATGAAATAGAGCGATCGGGAATTTTTTAACTTCAAAGAAATTAGTACTCTTAAGATCGTTGGTTAGCTTGATCTGATCCTCATCGGAAACATCTCCAGCCATCAAACTTCTCATATCAATTACAAATTCACCATCTACCAAAACTGTTTTATCAAAATTGAATTTTCCGCTTTTCAGTTTTACGGTACCCGAATGTGATGATGCCACGGTTTTTACAACCTTATAGCCAGTCCATCTTATCTCAGAAGAAGTAACTTTAGAAACCTTATCAAATTTTCTTTGAGCAGAAACAAATGATATGCTCACACACATCATAGCAAACAATAGTAATCTTTTCATTCTTTTTTATTTACAATTCAACAAAAATAAAAAAAAGTGTAGAACTTCTACACTTTTAACAATCTTTTTTTGATTAAATTATTTAGCAGTCACTTTTACAAGCATATCAATGTCATCTTTCACAAAAACATCTTGCATTGTTGATTTGTAAGCAATATCAAATTTTTGTCTGTCGAAAGAGAATTTGTTAGATACTAAACTTGCTACTCCTTTGCTGTAAGCAATTTTTGCAGGGAAAGAAATACTGTTTGTTTTTCCTTTTACTGTAAGATCTCCAGTTACTAAAGAGTTATATACTTTGTCATCGTTTTTCTTTACAGAAGTAATTTTAAAAGCAGCTGTAGGATATTTTTCAACCTCAAAGAAATCTCCTGTTTTAAGGTGACCATTTAATTTAGTCTGATATTCTCCGGTAAGATCTGTGGAAGTAATAGAAGTCATATCAAGAACAAAAGATCCACCTACAAGGTTATTTCCTTTCATTACCAGATTTCCTGACTTCACTTTTACAGTACCATCGTGAGAACTAGCCTCAGACTTTGCTACTTTGTATCCCCACCAGTGTACATCAGATGCTACTACTTTTTTTGATTGTCCGAAAACCAATCCACTAGCTAAAACCGCTAATAATAATATTTTTTTCATTGAATAAAGTTATTTAATTGTTTATTTAACGATACAAATGTAGCTATCTTATTCGATAGATTTTATTGATGTAGATCAATAAAATCAATTATTTTCATGAATAATATCAGGCATAAAAAAACTCCGGAAATTCCGGAGTTGATATTTATTTATTCATAGTAGGCGGTATAAAGCGCTATGCCATGTAATCCTGTCAGCTTACTTTTAATAAGGTAGATTGGAATATTTCTGAGCATATCCTCCATTTTGTCGCTTATCTTAAACTTCTCATAGAATTTCGTTTTATCCATATAGTCGATCAGCATCTGAGGAATATCTCCTGAGATCAATAAACCTCCGGTAGCCTTAACCTTTAAAGTAAGGTTATTAGCTTCCCTTGCAAGAAACTCAAGGAATGTATCCAAAGCAATTTTACAGATCAGCACATCTTCTTCTACAGCGGCTTTATAAATTTCCTGTAAGAAGTTTCCATTTGCCAAACGATCTGCCAGCCACTCCGGTTCAGGGTGTCTTTTTACATCTCTTAAGAATCTGTAAATATTAAATAATCCTGTTTTAGAAAGAACATTTTCCCAACTTACAATTCCATAAATATTATTTAAGAATTGATAAAACTCCACTTCAACATTTGTTCTTGGAGAAAATTCAGAATGACCACCTTCTGTTGCAAATGGTCTTAGATACTTTCCATCAAAGAAATACCCCGCTTCTCCCAGCCCATTTCCTGGTGCTAAAATAGCTACATTTCCTTTCTCCAGATGCCCGCTTGTATAAATTGCGTCCAGTTCACTATCCTCTAGAAGTCCCATTCCATATGCAGATGCCTCCAGGTCGTTAAGCATATCAACTTTTTCGAAACCGAATTCATTTTTAAATTCTTCAACATCGAAATTCCAGCCCAATCTTACAGGACTACTTTTCCCGTTAAGGACAGGTCCCGGAACAGCTATTCCTAAACGTTTTACATTATTCAGCTGATTCTCCTGAATAAACTTTTTCAGGATCGCCGAAAAAGAGGAAAACTCTTTTGTCGGATAGCTGGTTTGTAATTTTATATCGAGTCCTCCGTTGCCAGATATGTAATAACCCAATGTAGTAATATCTTCACGTAAGTTTGCTCCAATGATAGAAACATCATCATTATTACTGTCTTTTACACCCGGTAAATAAAGGGGAAATTTTGGATTTAAGTTCATAATCACAAATTTTATCAAATATAATAATAGTTTTCGGAAATCGTATATGGTAGTAAAAAACCTTTTCAAAAAAATGAAAAGGTTTTGGCTAATAATTGTTTATATATAAATCTAACTACTTTCCTAACGCAATATTGTAAGAAAATCCAACACCAATGTTACCCACATTGTAGTCTTGATTCACTAAATCGCCTTTACTTCCTGTAAATACCTTCTGATATTGTACGAAGAAATTCCAGTCTTTGTTATGGTATCCAATTTCAGGTTTGATATAAAAACCTCCACTTGGTCTGTCAACCAAAGTATTTGAAGCTACTTTATCATCACCTACCAAGAAACCATACCCTAAGTCAGTTCCAAAATAGAAACCAGTTTGTTTTGGATAAATTCTTATTAATGCTGCAACAGGAATTACTCCCACATCATTATTTTTATATCCATTGTTTTCTTTTCCAAAATAATGGGAATAACCAGTTGCGATACCTAATCCGAATCCCGGAGTAATCAGATTTTGGTAAGCCACATCCACCCCTACAGCAGCGGAAAGATTATCTGAAGGAACAGCTAATCCAACATTTGCTCCTACTTTAAGCATATTATTCATTTGTACGCTTTGTGCACTTGCAATACCTGCTGTTAAAATTCCAGCTAATAAAACTGCTTGTTTAAACATTTTCATAATTTCTGATCTTTAAATTTTACTAATCAGTATGATGTAAAAATCATGCCAACCAGGCACTTTTTCACTGTTTTAACATCTACAAGAAACACAAACGCATGAAAATCAAATAGTTAATTTTTGTTAAAATTTAAATAAATGTTTAATTAATGTTAAAAAAACAATCTATGAACGTATTAAACGTTCTAATTTTTAACCTCTTTAAGTTTATGATATCCAAAATACAAATCTATTCATGGCATTTCCTGTAATACTTCATAACAAGCACTTACTTTGGCGTGCAGGCTTTGGTCCCGGCATTAGCCAGTTTGAAGACATACAAACTCTATCAAATAAAACTTTGATCGATGAATTGTTTAAAGAAAAAGCTTTTACTGAACTGACCTATAATACCCCGGATGTAGCTGCTGTTGATTATATGAACTCACCAACACCTGCCGAAAAGAGAAAAGAAAATCAGAAGATCAACAGAGAGCAGAATAATGAGCTTAACCTTAATTTCCTTGATAGCATGATCAACAGTCCAGATCAACTCAGAGAGAAGATGGCTTTTTTCTGGCATGGCCATTTCGCTACAAGAATTAATAATTCAAAATTCAACAGACAGTTATTAAACAGTATCAGAAAAAATGCATTGGGTAATTTTAAAGAGTTGCTTTTTGATGTCAGCCGCTCTCCTGCTATGTTGAGTTTCCTCAACAATCAACAGAATAAAAAAGACCATCCCAATGAAAACTTCGCCCGCGAGGTTATGGAATTATTTACCATGGGACGGGGAAATTATAATGAAAAAGATATCAGAGAAGCCGCCAGAGCCTTTACAGGATGGGGATATGATAAGGATGGAAATTTTAATGAAAGAAAAAGACTTCACGATACAGGAACCAAAACGTTTTTAGGAAAAACTGGAAATTTCACAGGCGATGATATTTTAAATATTATTCTGGAACAAAAGGCTACGGCCAAATTCATAACAACTAAAATTTATAAATTTTTCGTTAACGAAAACATTGACAATACCATTATCAATCGATTAAGTGAGGATTTTTACCATTCAGGTTACGATATAAAAAAGCTTTTGCAGCACATTTTTTCAGGTTCATGGTTTTATGATCCAAAAAATATCGGAACAAAAATAAAATCCCCTATTGAGCTCATGGTAGGAATGATGAGAGTTTTACCTATGAATATTCAAGCTCCTGAAAACCTCATCGTCTATCAAAAACTATTAGGACAGATGCTTCTTTATCCACCCAATGTGGCGGGATGGCCGAGTGGGAAATCCTGGATCGACAGTTCTACACTGATGCTAAGACTTCAGATCCCTCAGATCTGGTCCGGATTAAGACCTTTAGAATACAGCCCCCGACAGGATGATGATATTGATATGGGAATGAAGTCCCGTGAAACAGCATTAAATAAAGCGTTTAAAAATCCAAATATCACCATCGACTGGAATCGTGTAGAAAAGGTTTTTCAGAATAAAAAAGGGGAGGACTATCTTCTCCAAAACTCGAAATCCCTGGATATGAGTTCTGTGAAAAACTTTTCTGATCAGAGTGTAAAAATGAATATAATTAATCTGATGTCCACACCAGAGTATCAATTGATGTAACCTCCTTAAAAGCAGTAAGATGTTAATTAAAAGAAGAGAATTTCTAAAGATAAGTTCGTTAGCGACAGCTTCACTGGTAGTTCCAAACTTCCTGAGATCCATGAGGTTGGATAACGCGCTACAACCCAGTCAAAATATTTTGATCGTGCTACAGTTTACAGGAGGGAATGACGGATTAAATACAATTATTCCGATAAAAAATGATGTGTACTTCAGGGAAAGAAAAAATATTGCGATCAATAATTCTCTAAGATTAAATGATGAAACAGGAATCAATCCTGCTCTCTCCTATTTCAAAGATCTTTTCGACAATGGAGAATTGGCTATTTTGAACAATGTCGGCTATCCGAATCCTGACAAATCACATTTCAGAAGCATGGATATCTGGCAGTCCGCAAGTAAAAGTGATGAGTTCTTAGAAACTGGTTGGTTGGGACGCTTTCTCGATGAAGAATGTTACCGTTGTGAACATCCTACTCAGGCTCTGGAAGTTGATGATATGCTGAGCCTGGCATTAAAAGGCGAAAATAATAAGGCATTTGCTTTCAAAGATCCAAAGAGACTCTATCAAACCAGTCAGGAAAAATATTTCAAATCACTTTATGACCACCATCACGAAGATGAAACTGTCTCTTATCTTTATCAGACCTTAGGTTCTACGATCAATAATGCCAGTTACATTTTTGAAAAAAGCAAATCCAAACAAACGGATCAAACCTACCCAAATTCAACATTGGGTAAAGACTTCAAAACAATAGCATCACTGATCAAATCAGACATTAATACACAGGTCTATTATCTTTCCGTAGGAAGTTTCGATACCCATGTTAATCAGAATGAAAGGCAACAAAAGCTATTCACAGATATCAATGAAGCAGTAAAATCTTTTGTGGCCGATATGAAGGAGAACGGGCTCTTTGACAACATCCTTCTAATTACCTTTTCAGAATTCGGACGTCGTGTTGCTCAGAATGCCAGTAATGGAACCGATCATGGAACAGCAAATCAAATGTTTTTTATCAGTGGCGGGCTTAAAAAGAAAGGATTTCTAAATACCCTTCCCGATTTACAAAACCTGAATGAGGGTGATCTGATCTATACTGAAGATTTCAGGAAAGTATATGCTACGATCCTCAGGAACTGGCTAAAAGCAGATTCTTCAAAAGTATTGGGCTGGAAAAACGGTGTCTATGATTTTATATAAAAAAGACCGTCCATAACAGACAGCCTTTTTATCATAGTGAATGATGTCTAACTTAAGCTGTAATCTGCTTTTTTTTAGCCTCATCCTTTTTATCTAATTTTTCACTCACTTTTTTTACGATATACTCGATAACAAGTGGGGCAACTATAGCAATGACTGCTTTAAGAATTCTTGATTTCATATTTATTTATTTTGATTAACAATTACAATTTTTGCGCCATTTATTAAATCAGACCCCTTCATTAAGATTCTGATAATTCTGAAAAGCCTCTTTCAGGCTGGCCTGGATTCTTCTCTTAAGCCGTTCCGGTTTTAAAACAGTAATAAACTCACCCAATCCCAGGATCATCCTTTCTAATTCGAAATTAAGCTGCACACATATTTTAAATGTTGTCCCACTATCATCTTCATTTATAATTTCCTGAGAATGATGAAAAGGTTTTGTTTTAACATACGGAGCGTGCTTGGCATTGATTTTAAAAATAACATTCTGAGGACGTTGCCCATCTGAAACAGTAACCCCGATCACTTCTCCAAAATAACGATCAGAATCAAACTCCTTATCGATGTATGTAACAGCTTCTTCAATAGAGATTTCTTCCATCCTGTCTAATGCCAGATTATACATTTTATTTTTATACCAACAGATAAGAAACCAACGGTTATTATATTCTTTCAGTAACTGCGGATGAACGATGTAATAATCAGATTCCCTTGCTTTAAAGCTTTTATACAGAATCTTTAATACCCTCCTGTTTAAAATACTTTCATATAAAATATCAATATGTTCCAATCCTTTCAGCCGTTCATTTTTATCGAGATGAATAATGGATTTCTGATTGGTTGAATGAATTGAATCTTCCAGTTTCTGGATCACCCCATTCATATCTTTAAACATAGAAAAATCTTTGAACTGCTTCAAGATCTGAACGGCATTGTTCATTGCTTTCAGATCGCTTTCATTCACCGAAATATTATGAATGCTGTATTCAGGATCACTGTATCGGTAATATTTCCTCTCATAAACTTCAATAGGAGCCTCATAACCGAACTTTTCGCTGCGCATATTCTGCAAATCCAGCTGTATGGTACGTTTGCTTACAAAGGATTCCTTTCCTTCAAACTCAAACAACGCTTCGGAACATTCATCGATCAGGTCTTCTAATGTGTATTGGCGGTATTTGTTCTTAAGGCATTTATCCAGAGTCTTATAGCGGATCAGAGCGTTTTTATTGGATGACATTTTTCTTGTGTTTAGTGGGTATTGGCTGGCTTATGCTACATCGTCATTGCGAACCGAAGGTGAAGCAATCTCATTCATCGTATTTTACTATCGCTGTGCCAGAATTATTTCTTTCTTAACGCTTCCCCTTCAAAAACAATCCCGTCCCATCCGAACTCCATAAAGTTTCTGATATTCTGATGATCAACCCCTTCAGGATTTTTAAGAACATCTTCTCTGTAAAATTCTCCAAAAAGATTTAAAACATCCCTTTTTGACAGATCATTCAGCTTTGCAAAACTAAATACTTTACAAGATCCATTATTTTGATCTGCTTCATTCGCTGTAGTTCCGTTTTTAAATTTTGTTGGTGTAAAGTTATAATTCTCATCGATATAAGTAATAACGTCTTTGAAATGAATCTCTTCAGGTGAGTTCTTTAATTGTTCCAATAACATACAATATTTATTTTTTAAAAAGATTGATGTAAAAATAATCAAAAAAAAATCATCTACGCAAAAACATTGCACACTTGCGTAATTACTTTGCATTATCAAAATGAGAGAACACATGGAATTTAACGGAAATCACTTAATAGAATTAGGATATAGACCAGCAAAATGGTTTAAAGAAGCAATCGGATATATCAACATTAACAATCTGGATGAATCTGAGATTAAAATTTATCTGGAACAGTTCGAACAACCGGATCAGATGCCGTTGCATGAAACTCCAAAAGATTTCATTATTAACATCAGAGCTGAGAACGAAAGTGAACTTGACAATGTAGAAAAAGTAATCAGAACAATGCAGGTTTTAATGAAAACACCAACATTAGTGGATGGAGCTTTAATGCCTGATGCCTGCCCTACTGGTCCGGAAGGTCATATTCCCGTTGGCGGAGTTGTTGTCGCTAAAAATGCTATCCATCCAGGATTTCATAGCGCAGATATCTGTTGTTCCGTTATGTTGACAGACTTTGGAAAGGCGAATCCTAAAGAAGTACTGGATGCTGCACATTCAATAACACATTTCGGATACGGTGGAAGACCAAGAGGTGAGCAAATGCCAATGTCTCAGGAACTAATGGATGCGTTCAGGGAAAACTATTTTTTGAATGATGAAAGACTGATCAGTATTGCCCGTTCTCATATGGGAACCCAGGGAGATGGAAATCATTTTTTATTCGTTGGAATTTCTAAAAATACGGGAAATACAATGTTGGTAACCCATCACGGATCAAGAGCTCCGGGTGCTGCTTTGTATGATAAAGGAATGAAAGTTGCAAACCGTTTCAGACAGGATATTTCACCGGAAACTTTAAAAGAGAATTCCTGGATCCCATATGATACAGAAGAAGGAAAATCATATTGGGAAGCACTTCAATTGATCAGAACATGGACGAAAGAAAACCATACATCTATTCATGATGCTGTTTTAAATAAGATGGAAGTTGAAAAAGAAAACAGATTCTGGAACGAGCATAATTTCGTATTCAAGGATGGAGATTTATTCTACCATGCAAAAGGGGCTACTCCATTGGATGATAAATTTATGCCTGATATTACGGGACCAAGATTGATTCCACTAAATATGGCAGAACCCGTTCTGATCGTTCAGGGAAAAACCAATGAGAGAAATCTCGGGTTTGCCCCTCACGGAGCAGGAAGAAATTTCAGCAGAAGTCAGCATAAAAGATCATTGGCTCATAAAACCATTGAAGAAGTTTTTGCTGAAGAAACCGAAGGACTGGATATCCGATTCTTCTCGAATGAAATTGACATTTCTGAATTACCTACCGCCTATAAGAGCGCTAAAAACGTAAGAGCTCAAATCGAGGAATATGGATTATGTGAAGTACTGGATGAGGTGATGCCTTACGGATGTATCATGGCAGGTGATGTCGGAAAAAATGCCCCATGGAAAAAGAAAAGGAAATTTAAAAAGGCTTGATACTAAGCCTGATTGATTATTGAATATATTTTACTCTCGCAGATTAAGCAGATCACGTAGATTTTTTATAATATTAATCTGCCACAATTGTAAAACCTGCAAGAGATTAAATTATGTAATTCAAAAAAATTTAATTATAATCAATTACAAGTATATTTTTTTAAATACCCTTGCGCTTTATAAGTACAAGGGTATTAATCATTTAAGACAATAAAACTGTTAGTTTATTTTTTTAAATTCTATATTGACAAGATTGGAACCCGACAGCATAAATCCGCTTATATCACCTTCTTTTCCCACTTTAAAATCGAGCTGTCCAAAATAGGATTGCGTCGAATTAAAACTCATCTGTTTTAGAGGAAATACTGGAATATCGCCATTTATAGGGTGTTTTGCTACCAGATTATTATTTTCAATAACCAGTTGATAAGTTGTATTAAACTCGTCATTTCTGTAAAATCCAACAAACTGTTTCAAATCCATGGTCTCTGCTTTAGGCGGATTCAATGTTACTCTTTTTGCGGTGTATGTAAAATCACCAATTCTAAAGGTCACTAATCCTCCATTAAATGTAAGACTTGCGGTAGGAATAGAAGTAATATTAAATTTACCGTCCCCTACTCCTGGTAAAACTTCTTTACCTTTATGATTATAGGTCCCTACATAAAGATCTTTCCCATCTGCTGAAATTTCAAGATAGTTTCCCGGACTCAGTTCATATACCCCTTCAAAGTTCTTTAATTCTGATGGTGTATATGTTGTTTTTTGTGGTCTAATATCTGGAGTTAGCTTATTGGCAAGAAATAAATCAATCAGCTGATAGGCAATTAAGAAACCGTCAAAAGCCCTCTTATTTCCTAATACAACAAGAGAGAAGTTTTGAGAAGGAATATGAAGAATATAAGAGCAATAACCTGCAGTACCACCACCATGAAAAACTAAATTCAACCCTTTATACGTTCCTGTTTGCAGTCCTAAACCATATTCGATATGACTTCCATTATTTAATATTGTATTTTTCTGCATGGTATTAAAAAGTTCACGACTGCCAACGGTTGGCTTTTGAAAATTGATGGCCCATGTACATAAATCATTTAAAGTAATATAAATATTAGATGCTCCATAAACCATTTGTCCGATTGGAAATTTTAAAAATATATTTCCTTTTTGCAGGTATGGTTCTGCCTTATTTGGGATTATTTTTTCAGGATCATCTATTGCTAC